>CAMORK010000057.1 GCA_946623755.1 uncultured Butyrivibrio sp.
GACCTGCAGACGAGAACACTTCCATCAGACGCAGAAGAGTCTGCGATTCATGTGGCAAAAGGTTCACAACTTATGAGAAGGTCGAAACTATTCCGCTTATCGTTATTAAGAAGGGCGATGTAAGGGAACCTTATGACCGCGCCAAGATTGAAGCCGGCGTATTCAGAGCATGTCATAAGAGACCTGTCAGTGCAGAACAGATAACCAAGATCGTTGATGCTGTAGAGACAGAAATATTTAACATGGAACAGAAGGAGATTCCGAGCCGTGCCATCGGTGAGATTGTCATGGACAAGATGAAAAACCTCGATCCTGTTGCATATGTACGTTTTGCCTCAGTATACAGGGAGTTCAAGGATGTCAACACCTTCATGGACGAGCTCAAGACCGTCCTCAAGAAGGAAGCAGAGGGCACCATCACCGACACCACAGACAAAAACACACCGCTTCTCAAAGATCACTAAACACCCGCCCCGGAAATCCTCCGGGGCTTTTCTATGCCCGGTTTGGTAATATCCTTGACTTTTAGGGGGAGGGGCTTTATATTGTAGAATGTGATATGGCTAAGGGCCATATCTCGTAATTAAATATCGAGGAGGATTTAGACATGATGAGAAAAAGCTTTAGAAAGGTTAGCGTAAGCTTTTTGCTGATCGTGCTCTCAACGCTGACTATTGCATTGAGTGGATGCTCAAGCGACAAGGCAGGAGATGATTCTTCTAAGATTACAATCGGAATACCTCAGGACATTGACAGTCTTGACCCCCACTATGCAACAGGGGCAGGAACTAAAGAGGTGCTTTTCAACGTGTTCGAAGGTTTGGTTAAACCTGACGAAAATGGTAATCTTAATCCTGCTGTAGCCAGCGAGTACACGATCTCAGAGGACAACAAGACCTATACTTTCAAGCTGAGAGACGGAATCAAGTTCCATGACGGAAACGCAGTTACAGTTGAGGATATCAAATATTCTTTAGAGCGTAACATGGGCGTGGACGGCAGCGAGCCCCTGATCTCTTCTTTTTCCAAGATTGAAAGTGTGAATATTGTTGACGACAAGACAGTGGATGTTGTTTTGAACGAGGAGGATTCTGAGTTCCTTACTCAGCTCACAGTAGCTATCATTCCCGCTTCAAACACAGACCCTGCTACAAACTGCATTGGTACAGGTCCTTACAAGTATGTATCAAGCTCACCTCAGGAGAACTTTGTTGTGACAAGGTTTGATGATTACTGGGGAGACAAGGCATATATCAAGGACGTAACATTCAAGATCGAGTCAAACTCAGATGCTGTTGTTATGGATCTTAAGGGCGGTTCAATCGATATGTATGCCCGTATTACAAGCACACAGGTTTCACAGCTGGATGACCAGTTTGAGATCTATGAGGGAACAATGAACCTGGTACAGGCTATGTATATCAACAATGCTGAGAAGCCTTTTGATGATGTAAGAGTTCGTCAGGCTCTGTGCTATGCGATCAACCCTCAGGAAATCATGGACTATGTATCTGACGGTGCAGGCACTGAGATTGGAAGTGCTATGTTCCCTTCATTTACCAAGTATTTTATGCCTGAGCTCAATGATACATATAATACAGATACAGCTAAAGCCAAGGAGCTTTTAGCTGAGGCAGGATATCCTGACGGATTTGAGTTCACGATCACAGTTCCTTCAAACTACACACAGCACGTAGATACAGCACAGGTTATTTCAGAGGAACTTAAGGCTATCGGTGTCACAGCCAACATTCAGGAAGTTGAGTGGAATACATGGCTTTCAGATGTTTACTCAGACAGAAAATATCAGGCAACTGTAGTCGGAGTTGATGCTTCAACACTTTCAGCATCATCACTTCTTGCAAGATATGCATCTGACGCAGGAAGAAACTTTGTAAACTTCAACAGTCCCGCATACGATGAGGCTTATGCAAACGCTCAGAGCACATCTGATGATGCTGCTAAGACCGGGTATTATAAGGAATGTGAGAAGATTCTTTCAGAGGAAGCAGCAAGCGTATATATTCAGGACCTTCCTGAGTTTGTTGCCCTGAACAAGAAGTACACAGGATATGTATTTTATCCTCTTTATGTACAGGATATCAGCAAGATCAAACTTGCAGATCAGTAATACAGTAGTTTAAAAACTTAGATAGGCGAGGAACACATATGAAATACATCATTAAAAAGCTTGGAATGATGATAGTTACCTTATTGGTGGTTTCTATATGTGTTTTCCTCGCCTTTAATGTTATTCCGGGAGATCCTGCCCTCAGAATGCTGGGTACGGAAGCTTCCCCGGAGCTTGTAGAACAGACAAGACAGCAGATGGGACTCAATGATCCTTTGCTCGTCAGATACGGAAGATGGTTTATAGCATTTATTCAGGGGGATTTTGGAACCTCCTACAATTACAAGGTACCTGTAAAGGGCATGGTCATCAGTAAGATTCCGATCACTTTGACCATGGCTGTTATAGCGTTCCTTCTCACAGTCTTGATATCAATTCCGCTGGGGATATTTACGGCTAAGCATGAAAACGGTGTTCTGGACAGAATAATCATTGTTTTTAATCAGATTATCATGGCTATTCCACCGTTCTTTTCCGGAATACTCATAACTTTTATTTTTGGTATGATATTCAGATTATTTACCCCCGGAGGCTTCGTTTCATATACAGCAAATTTTGGTAAATTCCTGCAATATCTCTTTTTCCCTTCTCTTGCGATAGCACTTCCCAAGATTGCCATGACCGTCAAGATGCTGCGGGGCAGTCTTATTGATGAGGCAGGCAAGGACTACGCAAGAACAGCGTACAGCAGAGGAAACAAGACTGACGGAGTCTTATACAGACACGTCCTTAAAAACGCCATGATACCGGTTATCACATTCCTTGGAATGGCTCTGGCTGACATGGTGGCAGGAAGTATTGTAATAGAGCAGGTATTCAGTATTCCGGGTATCAGCAGAATACTGCTCACAAGTATCAGTAACAGAGATTATCCCGTTGTAGAGGCGATAATCATGGGAATTGCCATAATCGTGCTTTTAGTCAATTTCCTGGTAGACGTTATCTACCGCATTGTGGATCCAAGGATAGGTATGGAAGATGAGTAAGGCCAGACAGGATTTAAAAAGAAATATAAAAGAAAATCCCTATCTGTTGTCAGGGGCCATTATTACCGGAATAATGGTGCTGGTAATAATAATCGGCATTTTTTGGACACCCTATGATCCAACGGCTATGAATTCTGCTGACAAGCTTCAGGGTATGTCCTTAAGACACCCAATGGGTACAGATAACATGGGGAGAGATGTCCTTAGCCGTGTTATGTACGGAAGCAGGATCACGCTTCTCATAGCTATTGGCACAGTGGCTATAGGGTCTGTAGTCGGCACTATTATCGGAGCTTTGACAGGATATTTCGGAGGAATGTTCGATGAGGTGACAATGAGGATCATTGATGCTCTTTTCGCGTTTCCCAGCATTCTCCTGGCTCTGGTTATAGTCAGTGTATTCGGAACAGGATGGATTCAGCTTCTGATATCTCTCGGTATAGCTTTTGTTCCGAGTTATGCCAGAATTGTCAGGGGAGAGGTACTCCGTTGCAGAAATATGGATTATGTTGAAAATGCCAGACTTCAGGGCGTTTCCAATCTTCGAATGATATTTGTCCATATTCTGCCCAATATCAAGGGAGTTATGGCTTCTTCAATAATGATAGGTTTTAACAATGCAGTACTGGCTGAAGCAGGACTCAGCTATCTGGGAGTCGGATCACAGCCCCCGTATGCCAGCCTTGGCAAGATGCTTTCCGACGCGCAGCAGTACATGTTTACAACACCAAGCTATGTTCTTTGCCCCGGCATTGTTATAGTTCTTATGGTCCTGGGATTTGCATTTCTGGGAGAGGGAATCAGCAGATGGAAATAATACTTGATGTAACTGATCTTCATATAGAATTTCATGATCATGAATCTCCCGAAGTAGCTGTGGAAGATTTTGATCTCATGCTTGGAAAGAGCGAGATTGTAGGTATAGTTGGCGAGTCCGGAAGCGGAAAGAGCATGAGTGCCCTGGCAATTGCAGGTCTTCTTAACAGAAAGAGCCTGACAAAGAGCGGAAGGATCATGTTTGACGGCCATGACCTTCTGACCTGTGACAGAAAAGTATTAAGGTCATATCAGGGAGATGAGATATCCATAATCTTTCAGGAACCGATGACAAGTCTTAATCCTGTAAAGAGAATAGGATGGCAGGTTGAAGAGCCTCTGTACATACATCATCCGGAGGTTACGAAGGCTGAAAGAAAGCAGCGGGCCATTGAAATGCTCAGGGCTGTCGGACTTGATAATGCTGAGGATGTATATTTTATGTATCCCCATGAGCTTTCGGGCGGTATGAGACAGAGAGTGATGATAGCTGCAGCCATGATCGGAAATCCCAAGATCCTTATAGCAGATGAGCCCACAACAGCGCTGGATGTAACTGTGCAGGCTCAGATAGTGGAATTGCTCAAGAAGCTCAATAAGGAGATGGGCACTTCCATCATCTTTATTTCTCACGATCTGAGTCTTGTAAACCAGATATGCCAGAGAGTAATAGTAATGCAGAAGGGCAATATTGTTGAATCCGGAAGGACTGTTGATGTATTTTCAAGGCCAAGGGATCCATATACCAAGAAGCTTATAGCAGCAATTCCCAAGATCGATCTTAGCGAAGACAGGTAATTTACATGGATAGAGATGAGGTTTTAAGAGTCAGTAACCTGAATGTCTTTTATAAGAACAGGAAGCGAAAGCTCTTTTCCCAAAAGAAAAAAATACAGGCTCTCTTTGATGTCAGTGTATCGATGGAGGAGGGAGAGGTTCTGGCAATAGCCGGAGAATCGGGAAGCGGTAAATCCACGCTTGCCAGGGCTATTGTTGGCATCAACAAGGACTACACGGGTGAGATATGGCAGAAGTATGAAAGGCCGCAGATGGTTTTTCAGGATCCGTACAGTTCCCTTAATCCTGCCAAGAAAATAGGCTGGCTTTTGGAGGAACCCTTAAGAGTTGATAAATCCAGGGATTGGACCAAAGAAGAGATCGCTGAGCGGGTCAGGGAAGTTATGGAGGATATTGAACTTCCTTTAAGCATGTTGGACAGATATCCGGCCCAGTTATCAGGCGGTCAGAGGCAGAGGGTCTGCATAGGTATCGCACTGATGAGATCTCCTAAGCTTCTTATAGCGGATGAGCCGGTTTCTGCGCTTGATGTGACCATTCAGGCACAGATTCTGGAACTGCTGGAGAATCTCCACAAGAAGCATGGAATTTCCATAATTTTCATATCTCATGATCTCAGAGTCGTCTACAAGATAAGTGATCACGTCATGATCATGAAGAATGGCAGAGTCGTGGAATATGGCAATACAAAAGAGCTTTACAGGCATCCTCAGGCTGAATATACGAGGCAACTTCTTAAGGCTGCTGGGATTGTCTGAAAAAATATGTTAAAATAGGTTAAGTTTTTAGGGGACATATCCGAAATATAGACTGATAGGATAGGATATGATTTAACTTGAAAAAGAGTTTGAAAGGAGGCGTATACTATGGCATTGAACAGTGTTAATTCATTTGTTCCCGGTTATAATGCTTATAATATTCCCTCTGTTAAAGATAATCCCCAGATAGCACCACAGCCTGAGCTAGGGCGGCAGCCTTCTCCTCAGCAAGGGCAACAGGAGAACAAGGGACTTGACCTGACTGTAACTCCTGCCAGAGAAAACGCATCCATCGAAAATGTTGCGATCTCCTTTGGTCAGTACGACAGCTCATCACTTGATATTTACAGCGATATGGGACTTGCTTCCAGGGATATGAAACAGGCAATCTCAGGAATGCAGAAAGACCGCATTCTTCATGAATATCAGTACTTTGTAGGAGGCAAGGACCTCACAGGAAAGCCCAGTAACGTAATTGCCGGAACAGAAGATGGTATCGTTATCAAGCTTTGATAAATATGACAGTATGCATCCCCGTCACGTATGTGGCGGGGATTTTTCGATTTCCATAAGAACCACCTTCGTGGTAAAATGTACTTTGGTATGTTAGGGGATAAATTAAAAAAAGACAAACTCAATAAATATCATGCACTTGTTTCTGCAGCCTGCATTCTGGTCATGTATCTGGCTGTTCTTGTAGTGTGCCGGATTACGCCTTTTGGGGGAAAGACATTTCTCATGTTTGACCTTAAGCGCCAGTATGTGGATTACTATGCATATCTGCGCACGGTTTATTCCGGCAAAAACAGTGTATTTTATTCTTTTAATGCAGCACTTGGCTCAGGTACACTGGGTTTTTTTGCGTATTATCTTACAAGCCCGTTTCATTTGATATTATCCTTATTTGACAGGAGTATAATACCTCTCGGAATTACCGTCGTGATTGGTATCAAACTTATGCTTGCTGCCTTTATAATGGATCTTTTTCTGCAGAGATTTATTGTAGATGTAACGGGAATCATGCCTTCGGCTACAGAGAATGCAACGGTCTATATCGGTGCTGTTTCCTGGGCTTTTTCGGGATTTCTTTTTGCACACAGCATGAATATGATGTGGATGGATGTGGTAATGCTTCTTCCGCTTTATATCTGGAGCATTGACCGTCTGTTCAGAGAAAACAAAAAGATTCCTTACATCGTTACGCTTTTCATGATGCTGATACTCAACTATTACATCACATATCAGGTGATTTTGTTCACGGTGTTCTGGACCATAGCTGATCTTGCAGTGCGCAGGGACAAACACCCCTTTGCTCAGATAGCAAAGGCTGTGTATTCGGCGCTTATAGCTGTCCTCCTTTCGGCTTTTGTGATGGTGCCGACTTTTCTTGAATTAATGGACAGTCCCAAGGACGTAACTCTGCTTGGAATGAAGCTTACAGGCAATAACCTGGGACTGCTTGATATTTTTTCCAAACTTCCGACCCTTTCCTATGATTATATAGAGGCGAGATTTGGTTACCCTCAGATTTACTGCGGCGTTTTGGCGCTGTTTATGATCCTTTTGTTCTTCTTCTGCAAGGAGATTTCTCTGAGACTAAAGCTTGGGTATCTGGCGCTGTTTTTGGTCTTTGGAATCTCTTTTAGCCGGGACATACTAAATCTGATCTGGCATGCAGGAATGGAGCCATCCGGACATCCATACCGTCAGGCCTTTATGTGTGTATTCCTCATGATAGTATGCGGCTGCAGCGCTCTTGCCGGATTGGACAGGGAGCTGTCTGTTATTAAGACAGTTGCAGCAGGTGCAATTATTCTGGGATTTCTTATTCTCCTCAGAAGAGGATACTATGATCATTTCTCTGACTACACTTGGTATGCCAATCTGGCTCTTATAGCAGTCTATATGGTCATTCTTCTTGGAGCTGCTTTGCTTTCCAAAAAGCAGAAGATGGTATCTTTGATACTCCTTTTGCTAATTGCGGTTAATATGGCAGATCTTTCCGCAAATGCCGCCTATACATATCACTGGCAGTCTATGAAATGTGAGAATGCCGGAGAGTATAAGGCAATCATTTCGAAAACTCAGGACGCTGTCAAGGCTGTCAAGAGAGGCGAGGATAACACTGTTTTATACAGAATGGAGAACTTAAACCCCAGGCAGCAAAATGATGCATTTCAGTATGATTACAACGGTATAACCCAGTACAGCTCCGCAGGGCTTGTCTATGTCAGGTACTTCCTTCAGAGACTGGGACTTAATGACGACGGGCTTTACACCCATTATGGTCATGACAGTACAGAGGCGCTTGATTCAATTCTCGGAATCAGGTATATACTCTCGGATGGCACTTATCAGGTTCATCCGGACTATGAACTTGCCTTTGACGGGGACGAGAAAGTCTATAGAAACCCCTATGCCCTTTCGGCAGCGATTTCTACAATCGGATTTGATCATTCTGATATCTGTGATATAGAGAACAACATGCCTGAAACGACCATGGAACACGTTCCTTTGAAGGATGCATTTTCGCTTCAGGAGGACATCTACGGACGACTTCTGGGAAAAGAAATATCTCTTTTTAAACCTGCGAATGTTGAGCAGAGTGAACTGTATATGGTTGAAGACAAGCCGCGCTACGACTATAAAGTCACAGCCGCCATGGACGGTGAACTGTACTTTTATCTGGACGGACTTATTAATGTGGGAGAGAGCCTTTCTGTCTTTATTGGAGATGAGTTTCTTACTACATATGGTAATGCAGCCTGTGTAAAGATTTTAAATCTGGGTTATCACAAGGCAGGCGATACCATCTCATTGACTGTTCAGGGAGAGGCAACAGATGACAATTTTGGAAGGGCTATATTTGTCACTGAAGATACCGGGGCTCTGCAAGCGGCATGCGCTGAACTTTCTGCCAGAAGCTGTGACGTTAAGATAAATTCTTTTAGAAATGAAATGAACATAACTGTTCCTGAAGGTGCTGACGGGCTTTTCCTTACAATACCTTATGAAAAGTCATGGAAGATCACAGTGGACGGAAAGAAAACAGAGGCAATAGCTGTTTATGATTCGCTTACATACATTCCTCTTGACGGAATAACCGGTGAATGTCATATAAGGATGGACTATGTCACAAAAGGACTTTTTGTCGGAATAATCCTGAGTGTTATCGGTGCTTTGCTTTTTGGATATGTAGTAATATCTGAGAAAAAGAGGGCTGTGCTATGAGTAAGATGAAGGGCATTCTGATAACAATTCTTGTATTGGCAGCTTGTGTCTGTGCACTCATATTCATCGAAAGAATTGACAGCAGACAAAAGAACCTCACCGATACCTATTTTATGTATGCAACTGTGGACGGACATAGGATCCAGGTACATGAACAGGACGGAAGCTATTATCTGTTCTTGCCGGGGTATGTTTCCGAAAAAGACATTAAGCTTTCCGCAGAGGCCCAAAAACACGATATAAAGATCATGAAGTCCGCAAATATTGCTACGGTATATATCACCACCAACTCCGGAAACCTTGATAGGGTCCTGGCTGATAAGGATTACAAGGAATCAGGTAAGATCACAGTGGTCGATGAAAACGGCATACAGGACAACAGCCTTGGCCTTGATTACATCAAGGGAAGGGGCAATTATTCCTGGAATACCTGGGACAAGAAGCCTTTTAAGATCAAACTTTCAAAGAATGCTTCAATCCTCGGAATGGGAAGCGGTAAGGATTATGCTCTTATCGCCAATGCATCCGATGCATCGCTTATCAGAAATGACGTTGCAAGAAAGCTGGAAATGGCTGTGGGAATACCATATGCAGCAACCGGAAGATTTGCGGATCTGTATATAAACGGTGATTATATGGGCAACTATTACATGTGCGCCAGCATTGAGGTAGGAGAGGATCGCATAAATATTACCGATATTGAAGAGGCTCAGTCAAAGGTCTTTTCAAGGCTTAACCAGGAGGCATTTGAGGTCTATGAGACAAGGAAGATGAAAGGCTGGAAACTTCCGGAGGTAATCTCAGATATCTCAGGCGGATACCTTGTGGAGAGGGAGTTTGTTGACAGGTATAATCTGGAGTATGATGAATTCAATAATGGATTTATCACAGACAATGATGAGCATTTCATAGTTCTTTCGCCAAAGTATTGTACGGCTGCTGAGATCAGCTATATAACGCAGTTCTTTAATGAGGCTGAAAAAGAGATAATGGGATCCGAACCTTACGGACGGTACATAGATCTTGAGTCTTTTGCCAAGAGATACATGGTAGAGGAACTTTTAAAGAACTATGACGGAGGAGTCAGCAGCGCATTTTATTATAAAGACAGTGACAGTGTGGATGATAAGCTCTTTGCAGGTCCCGGATGGGATTATGATATGTGTCTTGGCAATTATCTTGACTGGATGGAGTTTGCTGATGAGGATGCAACAGGAATCACGGAGCTGTATCTTTCGGAGCATAACAGTATTTACTATAAGAATATGCTAAAGCACGAGGAATTTAATGCTCTTGTTCATGAGTATTATTCGGACTATGCGCTGGATTACATGAATGAGCTGGTTGAGAGCGGGATTGATGAGTACCGCGACAGGCTTTCTGCTTCTGCCGAAATGGACAGCATAAGATGGACTGACATGTATAAAGAGTGGGGATATACCACGGGAGATGGTATTTGCTATGAAGAGCTTAAAGAGTTTATAAAAGAGAGAGTCACCTTTCTGAACGGAGAATGGCTTAAATAATGTATTATAGAGTGGAAGACAAGTATATTGTCTACGAGGACCAAATTGCATATTTGAGGGAGCACCTTAAGGACATCATGGAGAGGGATTCACACAGCAGAGGCGGAAGTTACCTGATCCGAAGCATCTATTTTGACGACATGAAAAACAGTGCTCTGTACGAGATAGAATCCGGAATTGACGACAGATCCAAGATAAGGATCCGCAGCTACAATGCAGATGATTCATTTATAAGGCTTGAGGAAAAAAGAAAAAAGAGCGGATTTACACACAAGGAATCGGTGATGATCTCAAAAGAAACCGTGAGGAGCCTTATCGAAAGGCCTTCTTTGGCACAGGCGCATCAAGCCTCCAGGAGTCTATTGAATGAGGATGGATTTCTTTTCCGCAAGGTGTTTGCAAGTATGAACACGAGACTGCTTCATCCGGTTAATATTGTGGAGTATGAGAGGGAAGCCTTTGTTGAAAAAAACGGAAACGTAAGGATAACCTTTGACAAGAATATCGGAGCATCGACGGACGTCAGCAGATTCTTTGACAAGAGTATTGAAGCGGTTCCTACAATGGATGCCGGAGCACATGTACTTGAAGTCAAGTACGATGAGCTTTTACCGGATTACATAAGAAAGATAATTGATTTTGGTTCGCTGCAGAGATGTGCTTTTTCGAAGTACTATTATGCAAGACAGATAAATGAAGGGAATGGAGATATATTATGAGTTTTCAGGATGCTATTAAGAAATCGGTAATGGAAGGCTTTTCTACCAATGATATCCCGGTAAGTCAGATAATTTCGATTCTGGCTGTTACGTTCGTAATCGGATTGTATATTTACCTTATTTACAAGCTGGTGAACAGGACATCGATATACAGCAAGAACTATCACATATCAATGGCTATGATATCTGTGATAACAGCAGGTATTATCATAGCTATGCAGTCCAGTATAGTAATATCTCTTGGTATGGTTGGCGCACTTTCTATCGTTCGTTTCAGAACAGCCATCAAGGATACTATGGATCTTCTGTTCCTGTTCTGGTCTATCGGAGAAGGAATCATCTGCGGAGCAGGCCTTTTTGAACTTGCTATAGTTGTTGCCCTTATGGTTACTATAGGTCTTTTGCTTCTCCAGTTTATTCCTACAAACAGAAAACCTTATGTACTCATAGTCAACAGCAGCGATGCGGACGGTGAGGACGATATAATCAGTGCGGTTGCTTCACATTCAAAGGGCTATAAGGTAAAATCAAGAAACCTGAAGAAATCGGGGCTTGATATGATAATAGAAGTAAGGACTACTCAGGAAAAAGAGCTTTTAAAGAGCCTTAACAAGATTAAGAGTGTAGACAATACCTCACTCCTTACACAACAGGGAGAGATAAGGATCTGATTGGGACATAAGAAAACCACCTGCCGATGCAGGCAATGTCATTAAGTTAAGTGTGACGACAATAAGACTCTTATACCAGAAATGGT
>CAMORK010000058.1 GCA_946623755.1 uncultured Butyrivibrio sp.
TATTATACTAGCATCCCCTCAAACCCACGTAAAGACCAATACTTCACAAATTTGTCAAAAACAGCTTCATGTTTTTGTGCATTTTTCACAATCAGAGTTCCACATCCACGTCTTCAGTGATGGTGTGTCCCTCGAAGAGTGCTTCAAACTCCTCTCTTCCGATCTTTTCCTTCTCGATCAAAAGAGCTGAGCTTTTGTGTAGAACGTCCTCATACTGAAGGATTATCTCCTTAGCCTTCTTGTAGCATTTATCAATGATGTTTTTGACTTCCTGGTCAATCTCACCTGCTACCAGCTCAGAATGCTTCTTGGAATGAGAAATGTCATAACCGATAAAGACATCTTCCTCATTTTCATCGTAGTTAACGATACCGATGTTATCCGACATACCATACTTGGTAACCATACTTCTGGCTTCCTGAGTTGCCTTTTTGATATCACTGGATGCACCGGTTGTTATATCTGAACTCCCAAAGATGATCTCCTCCGCAATTCTTCCACCGAGTGAAACCATGATATCTTCCAGCATCTTGCGCTTTGTAAGGAACATTTCGTCCTTTTCGGGAAGTGGCATTGTGTAGCCTGCTGCCCCGAGGCCAGTTGGAATGATAGACACAGTATGAACAGGGCCAACCTCAGGCAGTACGTGGAACAAAATTGCATGTCCTGTCTCGTGATACGCAGTGATCTTTTTCTCCTTGTCGGAAATGATCCTGCTGTGCTTCTCTGTTCCTATTCCAACCTGTATGAAAGCCTTGTTTATATCTTCCTGTTTAATGAACTGTCTGTTGTCAATGGCTGCGCGAATCGCAGACTCATTAAGCAGATTCTCAAGATCTGCTCCGGTAAATCCGGCTGTAGTCTGAGCAACCTGTTTGATATCAACATCATCAGAAAGAGGTTTATTCTTGGCGTGTACTCTGAGGATTTCCTCTCTTCCGCCTATATCCGGTCTTGAAACGGTTATCTTCCTGTCAAAACGCCCGGGTCTTAATATGGCGGGATCAAGAATATCTACTCGGTTGGTAGCTGCCATGACGATGATGCCCTCATTGACACCAAATCCATCCATCTCTACAAGGAGCTGGTTCAGCGTCTGCTCTCTCTCGTCGTGTCCACCGCCCATTCCGGTTCCACGTCTTCTGGCTACTGCATCGATCTCATCGATAAATACGATACAGGGAGAGTTCTTTTTGGCGTCTGCAAAGAGATCTCTTACTCTTGATGCGCCGACACCTACGAACATCTCTACAAAGTCTGATCCTGATATACTAAAGAAAGGCACTCCCGCCTCTCCTGCAACTGCTCTTGCAAGAAGGGTCTTACCTGTTCCGGGAGCTCCCTCCAAAAGCACACCCTTAGGAATTCTTGCTCCGACTTTGGTGAACTTCTCAGGATCCTTTAAGAACTCTATGATCTCTGCGATCTGCTCTTTCTCCTCCTTGAGGCCTGCGACATCCTTGAGAGTGGTCTTGTTCTCTTCACCTGTCGACATCCTCGCCCTGCTCTTTCCGAAATTCATCATTCGGTTGTTGCCTGAGCCTGAGCTCTGGATATTGGAAAAGAGCGAGAAGATGAATACCATCACTATAAGTCCCACAATTATAGGAATAATGCCACTTATCAGCACATTCTCCGTAGGAACATCCTTAACCTCAACGCTGATGCCCTTCTCGGTGAGATATTTCTCGATATCCACAACATCTGTTGAGTAAAAGCTTGCTTCTTCAGATCCGTCATTAAAGTAAACCCTGACCTGACCTGTTGGCGTCTCTGCATTTGGTGTGATCACAGCATAGGTGATCTTATCTCCTTCGATATCTCTCTCAAGCGAAGTTCTGTTGTATATCGGTCCCGGATTATTCACCAGTCCTCTTCCGTACTCAAGGATCACAACAGCAACCAAAAGCACGATCACAAAAATAAATAACGAATTAAAGTTCTTTGAACGATTCAATTTACTAAGCTTCCCCTCTTAAACAATACTTTTCCCTTTATCAGTTAAATTCTACGACGCCGATATATGGAAGGTTACGGTATCTCTGGTCATAGTCCAGGCCGTATCCGACTACAAACTCATCAGGAATCTCAAATCCTGTATAGTCTACCTTTACATCTGTTACTCTGCGCTCAGGCTTATCAAGAAGTGTGCAGAGCTTAATGCTTGCAGGATCTCTGTCTCCAAGCATCTTGATAAGATATGAAAGTGTTCTGCCTGAATCCACAATATCCTCAACGATAAGAACATGTCTGTCCTTTAAGGGCTCATCAAGGTCTTTAACGATCTTGACAACACCACTGGATTTTGTTGAGCTACCGTAACTTGAAGCAGACATAAAGTCCATTGTTACAGGAACAGTGATGCGCTTTGCAAGCTCACACATAAAGAACACTCCGCCCTTAAGAACGCATACAAGATGAACTGTCTCGCCTGCGTAATCTCTGCTTATTGCCTCTCCAAGTTCCTTGATCCTCTTATCTACTTCCTCTTCTGAAAGTAATATACGTACAGATTCAGCCATTAATCTTTCCTCCAGTTTTATTTATATTTATAGTTAAAACTCTCTTTGTAGTTCCACTAACTTTGTAAGCGTCACTCAATCGATAACCCGGAAGCCACAGTACTTCATCTCCGTCGCAGAGGATATACATGCTCTCCCTTTCGTCCCTCGGGACCTTCTCATCAGTCATCAGCTTGGACAGTTGCTTGGAATGCAGCTCTTTCTTCTGCGAAATCCTGATATAATCATCCGGCCGCCTTTTGCGAAATGAAACTGCTTGTATTCTATCATAATCGAGCCATTTCGTATATGTCTGTGTAGGCACTTCTTTTTGGGCATCGTAGGGAATTACTGCAATCCGAGCCCTGCCCAGTCCCGGGATCACAATTTCGGTTTCCTCTCCTTCTGTCAGCGACAGGTTTATATCACCGGCATCCTCTGTCCGGTTTTCAGACGGCCCAAGTTTTAAGATATCGTATGATCTTACCGCTCTAAGGCCGTAAGGCAAATCCACTGATGCCGTACCCGACAGATCTCTCATGAGGCTTAAAACCGCATCAACATGGGCAAACCCGATATCCTTGCGGCTTTTTACCAGCTGCTCAAAAGCCATCAGCACAACATTTTCTCTGATAATGTCTGCTTCCTCCGAAAGTGCTCTGACATCTATATTGACAAAGTTCCCGAGGACCTCTGCGGTTTCTGCGAAAACCTTCTCTGTATAGCTTCTTACAAATTCGTCTGCTTTTTCAAAAGACATTGCTGCTCTCGCCATGTGGCTGACAGACTTAGGGTTTACTCCCTCATCCAGTTCCGGAATAATGCGGTTCCTGATGATATTTCTGGTATGGACATTTTCAAAGTTGGTCATATCTGTGCAGAAGGAGATATTCTTCTCCTGCAGATACTCTTCAATATCTTTTCTGTCCACGCATAAAAGCGGTCTTATGATATTGTCCCTTAACGGTCTTATTGCTGCTGCCCCGTGAAGGCCACACCCCCTTGTAAGGTTCATTAAAAGGGTCTCAGCCACATCGTTTTGATGATGTGCAACAGCTATCACGTTTGCCGAAAGCTCTTTTGCGTAAGCATTAAAAGCCTCATACCTGGCTCTGCGGCCGGCTTCCTCTTCCGTCAGCTTAAGTTCCCTTGCCATTGCCGGAACGTCCACCGAAACTGCTTTAAACGGGATTCCCCTCTCTGAGCAGAAGCTTCTCGAAAACTCCTCATCCTCAGTGGCTTCCTTTCTGATACCGTGATTTATATGTATCGCAGCCAGATTAAACCTTAAGATATCCTTTAGTTCATAGAGCACGTTTAAAAGAGCTGTGGAGTCCGCTCCTCCGGAGAAGCCCACCACAACCGTATCATCGGGGGATAACATCCCGTTTTCTTTTATGAAACTAAAAACCTTCGATGTGAATTTATCCATTAGACCTTGCTTTGAATATCAAAAGCGCAGACTTATACGAACCCCGTATAGATGTCTGCGCCTAACTACTTAGTTATCAGTTATCCGTGTTCTTGAAAATGATCTCTCCCGGATAAACAAGTCCCAGCTTCTCCTTGGCTGTATCCTCTATATATTTACGCGTCTCGGTATATCTCTCGAACTCAGCAATCTCTTCGCTTCTCTGTGTCTCGTACTCGATCTGCTGCTGAAGCTGTTCTTCTTTTTCCTGATATTCCCGGGCTTTCTGCATCAGTCCGATACTCTTTACAGACACCACGGTCACCAGGATCAGCACAACAATGCTGGCCCAGACGATTCCTGCCCTGTTCCTTAAACGACGCCTTTTATAACGAGCTCTGGTCGCCATGTTTACCCCCTGTTTCTTAACACTATAACACCACTTTCATTGTAATACAGCAGTTTTGGCCATGTCAAATCAGATATACCTGTATAGACTGGTCACATCCTCTTTATGGATGGTCTCCTGAACATCCAGAACTTCCACTGATACATCCTTGTTTCCGAATCCGATGGTGATCTTATCTCCTACCTTGACTTCTGTACCGGCCTTGGCAGGTTTGCCGTTGATGGAAACTCTTCCGGCGTCACAGGCATCATTGGCCACGGACCTTCTCTTTATAAGTCTTGTTACCTTTAAATACTTATCTAGTCTCATTATCCTTCACCCGATGCAGTATTGGCTGCATCGCTTGCTCCTTCGTCTGTACTTGTCTCTTTGCTCGCCGAGTCTGATGTATCATCACCTTTGGATGCGTTCTCAGAAGATGAATCACCCGTGCCCGATGAATTTTCTGCCGCCGCACTCTGGGCTGTCGAAGCCGAATCGCTTGATGGTGCCGAATCCTCTGTGGTTGAGGCATCTCCTGCAGAAGACGAATCTCCCGTAGAAGCGGAATCCGCTGCTGAAGATGAGTCCGCTGTTGAAGAGGAATCCGCTGTTGAAGAGGAGTCCGCTGCTGAAGATGAATCTCCTGCTGCAGATGAATCTCCCGTGGAAGCTGAGCTTCCGCTATCTGATGAATCACCGGAACTTGCGGAACTGCTGCTTGAGGATGAGACATCAGTACTTGATGCATCGCTGCTTGAGGATGAATCTCCGGAAGAAGCGCTGCTTGAGGATGATGAATCGCCTTCACTCGGTATCTTTATAAGATCCGGGAATGAATAGGACTTGTTGTCCTCTTCCTTATCCACGTTGATCCTGTAACTCTTTGTCTCATATCCATCCTTTTTAAGGATGACTTCATGGTTGCCGGAGATCTTATTGACACTTATAGGGATCACGCCCACATAAGCGCCGTCAAAATATACTTCCGTCCCGTACGGATTGTCAAAGTAAATCTTGTAGCCCTTGATCTCCTGGTTGGGCTTTTCGTTTTCCTGACTTGAGGAATTGGCGCTGACAGTTGCTGCAGAAGATGCTGCAGAACTGGCCTGACCGAAATCTATCGTACCCACCGGATAACTTGCATATGTTGATGCACTGCTGGCAGCTGTACCACCGGATGTGTTGCCGCTTAATTCTTCCTCACTGGAAGATTCTGTCGCAGCATCAGATTCTTTTTCAAGTTCTATCTGGATTACAGCCTTGGCCGTACCGACTTTGAGATATTTGTCCTGGGTTATATATCCGTCCGCCAGAACCTTGAGCGAATGATAGCCGTAGTTGATAGTCTGTGGCACTCCTGTAAGGGCTCTCTGTCCGTCCACAAACACTTCTGCTTCCTCGGGAATGATCTCAAATGTCACCAGTGATTCTTTTGGTTTTGTTATGGATACGCTGCTGGTATCAACAACAGTCTCCTGGTTACGGCTGATATTGACTTCAGTCTGGAAGTTCGCTCCGTTACCCAGGATCTGAAGATTGTAATCTCCCTCGGGCGCACTGAGCATCATGTTTGGTGATATCTTGTGGATGACTTCGTTGTCAAGTTCAAGCCATGCCCCAACAAGACTATGATCCTCAACTGTATCTGAAGACAGACTCACATATCCGTGTCCGCCTGTTACTACCACGCTGTAAATATCTCTGCCTATGCCGCTTACTGTTATTCTGTCAGTGGAAAGTACATCCTCAGCAAGTGCCGGATTGCCTTCCGCCATCACCAGGGTTCTGGTATCTATCCTGTATAGCTCCCCCTGTATCCTGGCTGTTCCGTCACCTCTGACAAGGTCATGATTCCTTGTATTTTCTATAACCCAGGCATCACTTGAAACATTGAGGGTCGTGATGTGTTTGCTGCTCTTAAGGAAAGTTACGTCAACAATTTCCCCGACCTCAAGAAGAGATGCCGACAAAACCGTACCTCTTGCGTCATACATCATACTTGTGTTGTCATAAGTAAGTGTATAGGTCTTACCTGTCTGATGATTTCTGAATCTTATGGTCTTTTTGGTAGTATCGATGTCTCTTATGGCTGCAGTATCTGCAGAATCATACTTGCCTATAAGCGAAACACTGATCTTGTCTTTGCTTTCTACTGCCCTTGTAATGCTCTGAGGTGAAGATATGAGCATTCCAAGCGATAATACAGTTGCAAGTACCACCCTTAGTATTCTTTTGGATGTAATCATTGCTCTCCCCGTTCCACATGATCCATCATGTATTCTTCTCTTAGGCGCTCCGGCTCCAGCAAATACTCCTTCGTGTTGTGCTCAGGATGCTCCAAAACATCCATCAGCATTGCGTTTAATATATTTCCCAGCGTCTTGCCGGGTGTTACTCCGCGACTGATCAGGTCTTTCCCGTTAACTGCAAGAGATTTCAGGTTAACACAGTCCTTCCTCTCAAGGATTTCCTTATAAACAGCCTTGCACTCCTCTATGACCTTAAGCTTATCGTCGCGCATATAATCGCTCTGAGCCATCGTGTCGGCATATCTGACCTCAAAAAGAAGAGGAAAATCCGCTTCTCCCACTCTGGCAATGGCTCTTCTGATACTGGAGGCCTTGGGCGGAAATCTGTAATCATGATAAAGCACCAGATTGCAAACCCTGTCCATGGTATCCCTGTCAAACTTAAGACGCCTGAAAATATTTCTGGCGATCTCAGCACTGACCAGATCATGATTATAGAAGTGATATACTCCCTCGTCGTCTATCTCCATTGTATCAGGTTTTCCCATATCATGCATCAGCATTGTAAGGCGCAAAACCCTGTCAGAGCGCACATTCTTCAGGGCTTCCACTGTGTGGTCCCCCACATTGTACATATGATGTATGTTCTCCTGGGGAGTCTCCATACACTTGTCGAACTCCGGCAGGATCACTGCTGTAATGCCAAGCTCATAGGCTGTCTTTATCTTCTCCGGATGCGTTGACAAAAGAAGCTTAACCAGCTCAGTCTGTACTCTCTCGGCACTGATCTTTGAGAGGGTAGGCGCCAGCTCTTTTATCGCACTCTCTGTCTCCTGCTCGATGTCGTAATCAAGCTGGGCTGCAAATCTGACAGCCCTCATTATCCTGAGGGCATCCTCAGAAAATCTCTCTCTCGGATTTCCTACGCACCTTATTATCCTGTCCTCTAAGTCCTTTTTACCATCGAATCTGTCTATCAGGCCCTCTTCTTCATTGTAGGCCATGGCATTTATCGTAAAATCCCTTCGCTTCATGTCCTCGAAGAGATCCCTTGTAAAGGTGACTTCCTTAGGATGGCGGGAGTCCTCATACACCCCGTCAATTCTGTAGGTAGTGACTTCATATCCCTCTTTTCCCATCATAACCGTAACCGTACCATGTTCGATACCGGTATCGATGGTCCGTTTAAAGAGCTTCTTGGTATCCGCCGGAAGCGCATTGGTTGTGATGTCCCAATCCTCGGGGGTCCTGCCAAGAAGCGCATCGCGTACACATCCACCAACTATATAAGCCTCGAATCCTGCTTTGTGCATGGTATCGAGAATCATTTTTGCATTTTCAGGTATTGTTATCTTCATACCTTCATAATAGCCTAAAGCCCTGAATTTGTGAATAATTACTAGGCATTTTATCAATAAGGTTATATACTTAATATATGCAATAATGAGGAAAAATAAATGAAATTTGGTGATTATCATCGCTATGATAAGCTTGCGGCAATACTGCTGCTCATAATATCAGTTATTGTAATATTCTTCGCTACAGAAATCTTTTTTGAACCAACTTACGAGATCTACAGCCTAAACGACGGCTGGGAGATCTCTGTAAATGGCGTCATTAAGAACACCGATTCACTGCTTGATGCCAATCTTGGTGTAATGAACAACGGTGACATCGTAATTCTCAAAAGAACCCTTCCGAAATTCAAGCTTGAAAACCCCTGTATCATGATGTATACCATACACTCTCTGATAGACGTTTATCTTGACGACGAGCTGATATATTCCTTTGGTCATGACTATTATGAGCACGAAAGGACTGTTCCCAAGCGATATAATTACTTTGCCCTTGGTCAGGATTATCTGGGAAAAGAGCTTAGGATTGCAATATCCGGTACAAGATACCACTCATTTTCCGGCACTTCCATCGTTACTGTAGGCGAAAGACGCGACATTCTTACATATCATCTCAGAAGAATGCTTTCAAACATCATTATCGGCGATTTCATGATGATCCTGGGTCTGGCGCTGATGGTGCTCTCTCCGTATATGGTCTTTTATCACAATAATGACTTAAGGCTTTTATTCAGCGGCCTTATATCACTGCTTCTTGGTCTGTACATTTATTCTTTCTACGGACTTATAGATCTTTTGTGTAACAATCCTGTCCTTAACACCATCTGTGAATATACCTCGATGTACAACATACCAACAGCAATAATCGGATACTTCTTGTCCATTTCATCCGGAAAGCTGAAAAAAGTATTTGGCAGTCTTTTTGTTGCGAATGTACTTGTTTTTTTGTCGGTGTTTTTCTTTACGGTTATCGGAAACAGCAGGATTTTCGAATTCTCAAGCTTTCTCCAGGGGCTGGCATTTGTAGAAGCAGTCATCTGTACTGCCATTATTACAAAAGCTGCCGTTAAAGTACTTAAAGCTCCGGTTTTCCATTTGATTTCTTCCGACAATGTCTTTTCCGCAGGACTTATACTCTTCATGATCCTGTCAGTTGTTGATATCTTCAGATACAACTACACCAAATACCTCTCAAGGCTCGGTGAATCTTCCGCATCAATTTCGTTCTTCACTGCCGGAGCTGTGCTTTTGGTGTGCAGTCTTCTTATCAGTTATCTGCTTTATATTATCTACAACTCAAACCTTCAATCCATGCAGAATAAAATTTCTTCACTGGCCTTCACAGATCCTCTTACAGGCCTTGCCAACAGGGCGCGTTGTGAACAGGTTATGGAACTGCTGTCTCAGGAAAGATCACAGTATACCATAATAAGCCTGGACCTTAACAAGCTCAAACAGGTCAACGACACTCTTGGCCACCACGAAGGTGACAGACTGCTCTCAGGTTTTGCAACCATTCTCTCTGACTGCTTCCTGGACGCAAACCTTGTCGGACGTATGGGCGGAGATGAATTCATAGTCATCTTCACAGAGGAAAGAGCCCTTAACACCACAAGAAGAATACATGAGCTCTACTCCATGATAAATGACTGGAATCA
Organism: uncultured Butyrivibrio sp.; assembly: GCA_946623755.1. Classification (GTDB taxonomy): domain Bacteria; phylum Bacillota; class Clostridia; order Lachnospirales; family Lachnospiraceae; genus Butyrivibrio. The sequence goes on from CAMORK010000058.1 coordinate 9,566, forward strand.
CAAGGAACAAATCTTCCAGTACAGTGCATCCTATGGCTATGCCTACAGCTATGAGGTTCCCAGCGGTTCAGCACAGGAAGTATATATGCTTGCAGACAGCAGAATGTACGAGATGAAGAGAGAGCATCAGATGGACAAGCGTAAGGAGGTGATTAAGAATGCGTAAATTCTTATCTTTCCTCGGACTTGCCATAGCGCTTTTGATAGCATTTTTCTCATTCGCCATTTACTTTTTCTCTTATGAACCGGTACATCCTATCATCAAGCTTGAAAAGGGCTGGACCGTAACCTATCACAACCAGCAATACCTCAACACAAATCTGGAGCACCTCAGTACCCAGGTAGGTTCTACTTTCTCAAGAGGCGATATCGTCAACCTGAACCAGACAGCACCTCTTTCAGACATAGATGCTCCTTTCCCTTATCTTGCCTTCAAGACAATGTACTGCCGATATGAGGTCTTCCTTGATGAAGAGCTTATTGAGAGTACACTGGCTGCTGATTCATCCAACAAAGAGTTTGTCGGCGTCGGCTACAACTTCATCTCTCTTCCTGATGACTACGCAGGAAAAAGACTTACCTTAAAACTCTATGTCACTGAAAACGCCACAAGAGCCGATATAATCACACCTGTGATAGGTGACTTCGATGATATTTACAGGGATATGATCCATTCTGTCATATATCCGTTTACAATCGGACTGTTCATGATCATGTTCGGTGCAGTATTCCTGATAATATCACTTCTGTTCTATATAAGATCAGCCGGAGTAACTACCCAGATCCTCTGCTCGATCCTTACCATAGTTTTGGGAAGCTGGCTTCTTACTGCCTTTGATATTGCTGATTTCGTGCTTCCCCCGTCATCTGCAACAACCATTGAATTTACATCAATGTACCTTATCGTGCCGCTTATCTACGCCGTTGTTTTTGACCTGCACAGGCGCAGAAGCAATACACTTTTGATCATAATGGGGCTTGCCACAATGGGCTTCTCTCTGGTCTTCATAATATTGCACTTTACAAACACCGTGCACCTGAACCACTTCCAGTATCCATACTATCTGATTTCCAGTGTGGGTATTCTGGTGCTGATCGCATATGTTTATACAGATATAAGGGACCATCACCATAATTCTTCGAGACTTATAATCATGGGCGGAGTGACGTTCCTGTGCATATCTCTTTTGAGCTATGTTGTTTCAGTCCTGCTTCGCCAACATATTGATAACATTCGGACCACAATGCTCGCTGTCATTATGACAACCGGCTCCATGTTCTTTGTATTTGCTCAGCTCCTCAACTACTTTGTATTCATGACTCACTCTTTTGCCCAGAAAAAAGAGTATGCTGCACTTACAAAGATCGCCTATGTTGATAACCTCACCGGCCTTCCGAACAGAGTAAGCTGTGACGAGAAGCTCGCTGAATTTGATAAAGATAGTGACAACTTCTGCCTGCTAAGTCTCGACCTCAACGGACTTAAGGAAGTCAACGACAACGCAGGACACCCTGCGGGAGATAAGCTGCTTAAATCATTTGCGGATACGCTTCTTGCTACCATGGGAGATCTTGGAACCTGTACCAGAATAGGCGGAGATGAATTCCTGGTGCTAATAAAAAGCACCACTTCAGAAGAGCTGGACCGAAGGCTGGTCGAGCTTGATAAGCGGCTTTTAGACCTTGATAAAAAAGATCCCGATGTGAATCACAGTGTCTCCTACGGCTATGCTTTCAGGGATGAATCCGAGGACAAAGACACTCACTCAGTCTTTATGCTTGCCGATCAGAGAATGTATGATTACAAACGGGCTCATTATGCTAATCTTATGAAAAGAT
>CAMORK010000059.1 GCA_946623755.1 uncultured Butyrivibrio sp.
ACGATGGAAGTGGTGATGGCTATGACGATGGAAGTGGTGATGGCTATGACGATGGAAGTGGTGATGGCTATGACGATGGGAGCGGTGATGGCTATGACGATGGAAGCGGTGATGGCTATGACGATGGAAGCGGTGATGGCTATGACGACGTTGATGACTACGAGGACATCGACGATGAGGACATCGGCGATGAGGATATCGACGATGAGGATATCGACGATGAGGATATTGACGATGAGGATATTGGCGATGAGGATATTGACGATGGTCCCGACGTTGAAGAAAGTGAAATAAAATGGGAAGGCCCCGGGCTTGAAAAGACAGACGAGGATGAGGAGAAAGAGTACTATACATACGGTGAGCAGATAGGAACAGGGTTTGCGGATGACGAGCACGCAGGCGAGGTAGCTGCCCAAAAACAGGCAGAGCAGGATGAGATAGCCGCTGATTTTGCAAGCAAAGGTGGTGAATATTCAGGAAGTGCGACTGTCATTCATGCCAATGAAGAAGTTACGTTGGTTTATACAACTGAATCACGTTCTGATGCAGCTGAATTTGCTGAAGAGGTTGGAAGTGATGCCTGGGGCGCTGTAGACCCCTACACTGAGACAACTGGTGAGGAAACGTTTGGCAGCATGAAAGACGTTGACGACAGGGAAAATGAATTGCGAGATGAAGAAGACGTTATAAATGTCAAGCCGGTAATCCTGTCAACAGGTGAGATGACATCAGAACAGATTGACTTAGCTACTCAGGGAACTGACGAAGATGGAATAATACACTTTGACGGATATCATGTTGAGCCAATCCCTACTGATCAGTACTCACAGGTTACAGTTGCCTACAGAATCGTTGTCACGGGAGGGCTAGATGAGATTAACATTGATCTCGCAGAAATTTTTGAGATCATGAAGAATAATGACCAGATGATAGAATACAGTGAGATCAGCCTTGCTAATGAATCCGGAGATGATTATGAAATTGCGGACTATTCATCTAGCCTCGAAGAAGAATATGGAAATAATGACCCGAAGGATCTTAAAACGCTTGAAAATGGTAAAGATTACGGTGTTTTCAATGGATATGTACCTGATTTTAATCCCGAACCATTTATAGAGCAAATGAGACTGAAATATATTCAGACAATAGTTGCAAAGTTTAAAGTTGAGAGAGCCAGCTACTTTGAGGTTGAGTACCCAGGCATGGGAGAAGTTCCCAAGGTGGTTGTAAATGGCACAGGATTCCTTCCAAAGCAGATTGAAAAACCTGTTGATGATCCTTCAACTCCTGAACCTGCACCGGTAGTAGAACCTGTAGTAGATCCTGAACCTGCAATAGAGCCGGTACCAACAGAAGAACCTGTAGTAGATCCTGCACCGGTAGTAGAGCCCGTAGAAGAGCCTGTACCTGTAGAAGATCCGGCACCTGCAGAAAATCCTGCTGACCAGAATGATGCTCAGCCGGAAGAACCTGTAGCAGATTCTGAAGAAACAAGTCAGGCTCCTGCTGAAGAACCTGAGTCAGCTCCTGCAAATGCCCCCGAAGCAGTTTCTGCTTCTGCACCGCAGGCAGCTACTGTTGCAGCTCCTGCAGAGGTACTTGGCGAAGTAAGAGAAACTCCTGTAACAGCAGCTTCTTCAGAAGTACTTGGTGCCAGAAGAGGCTCAACAGAGGATACAGCAAATACCATGTCAAAGCTGATGATCATAATACTTGCTGCACTTGGCTGCGCGACTGCAACTGTTTTATCGGTACTGTCAGGTAAGAAAGCATGATAGCATGACATTTAGCTGAAAACATCAGGGACTGTAAATAGGGCACTTTCTTCTTTTACAGTTCCTGGTTTTTTAGTACACTGTATATAGTAAATCTAAACGTCGGGGGATAAACAATTTGTTTGGGAAAAAACTGTTTAAATCTGATGACTACGCTATATACGTGATAATCGCTATCTATCTGGCGGCAATACTCGGCCGTTATACTCCCGGAACTTTTATGTCCTACCACTTCTCGATTTTTTTCTGTTTTGTGGCATGTGTGATATGGATAGTCTATATAAGTAGCAGGATAGTTGAACCAAGGCTGAGAAATTTCCTGTATTCTATAGCTCTTTTGCTGATGTTTCTTCACTTTACCCAGTTGTGTAAATACACGATATTCTCAGGCGCGGAAGTGTACGAAAGGAGAATGTGGTATGCATACTACATACCTACTACGCTTGTTCCGCTGATATCTCTTTATATTTCTGTAATGGCGGGTAAACCTCAGGGACAGAAGATGCCGGCATATCTGAAACTTTTATCGATACCTGCCCTGGTGCAGATAGTTCTTTTCATGACCAATGATTACCATCAGCTTGTATTTTCGTTTAATGAAGGATTTGTAAACTGGAATAAGGATTATAGCCATGGAATCCTTTACTACATCAATATTATATGGACTTATCTTCTTATTCTGATAAGTTTCATTGTTATTCTGGAAAAGAGCTTTAGAAAGACATCAAAAAAAGGAGCATTTGCAGGCCTTATGATTGCTGTCTTTCACTATGCACTGACACTGGTTTTGTTCGTTAATACTTCAGATAACCTGAAAGTGTTTGGAATTGTCCCGATAACCATGCCAATGGTTTATAGCATGACATTTATTATTTTCTGGGAGACTATGATACATTTCAAGTTTTTTCCTTCAAATTCCGGATATGCTGAGATTTTCAATATTGCTGATATTTCTGCGGTTATTAAGAATAAGAAAGGTAAGACCGTTCTTGAGTCCAGAAATAAGATAGATACGGATCCGGAAAATATCAAGCAGTACAGCAAGACAATTATGGGAGGCACAATCTACTGGAGCGAGGATATCAGCAGGATAAACTCACTCAACAAAAGACTTAAGGAAGTAGGTGAGGAACTCAGAGAAAGCAACGCTCTGCTGATCGAGGAGGCAGAGATTAAGGCAAGGAGTGCAAAGCTAAAGGTTAAAAACGATATTTATGATGAGATTTCCGGTTATATGAAACCGCATTTCGGGATCATAGAAAGAAGTCTTAAGGACACTGATGACCTTTCAGAGGAAGAATTCAGGAAAAGACTGATAATTGCATGCTTTGAGGCCTGTTTTATCAAGAGAGGCGCCAATTTGCTGCTGGTAGTAAAGAGCGGAGAAAACATAAAGAAAAGAGATTTTGCCATAGCTGTAAATGAACTCTTTGACTATACAAAAATGGCCGGAATAAACTGTGGTCTACGCATATGCGATTACGAGGATCTTACAAATGAAAAGATGATAGACATCTATGAGTATTCCCGAAAGGCACTGTTTGATGCTTTTGAGACAGGAAGTGAGGTGAGGGTGCTATGGCGCTGATCCATGTAAGGTTTTTAGCCGTTTTCTTCACATTCATATTCATATTCGGAGTTGTAATCTCGGCATCCTTTATCATCAGGAGAAGGAAGTTTAAGTACATTTTCCTGGGACTCCTATTTACATTTGGGGCATATACGCTTTCACAGCTGTTTTTTGAATATATCACAAAGACTGTCAATGCAGATCCCGCAAGAGGAGCAGCATATTACTTTGTGCAAGAAATGCCCGGATACTCGGCAATAGCACTTGTTGGGCTGTATGTTGTGGTTTACACGGTGTTACTTTTGGGAATACATTCATACCTGTATTCAAATATCACGCCGGTCAGCATCAGAGAGGGAATAAATGCAATTCCAGACGGAATCATGTTTTTTTATGACGATGGACCTATTCAGATAATAAATCCTGCGATGATCAGTATTGCTCAGGAGATATGCGGAAAAACTCCGACGCGCGGAAATGAACTCACTGACATGCTTGTTGATCCGATAGTAAAGATGTCCGATGGCAGAGTGTTTTCATTTGAACAGAGGAAGAAGAATTATCTGGAAACCGCCATTAATGAAGTCCTGGCCTTTGATGTTACAGAGGAGCACAGGCTCTTGGAAGATCTGAAAGAAAAGAATTCTGAGCTTGAGTTAAAGAGCAAAAGGCTTCGCAGTCTCAATGAAACAATCACAGATATGACCATTGAGGGAGAGGTTTTAAAGACCAGGATCAGAATACATGATGAGCTTGGCAATTGTATCGGAGCTGCAAAGCATTACCTGGATACCGGAGCGGGAGACCGGAATGAAGTAGTGATGCGATTCCTTAACAATATCAGTATTCTGGACGGTGAAAACAAAAATGTCATGTCTACAGATATTGAGGTTGTGCTCCGGGCAGCGAAAGACGTGGGTGTTTCTGTTGTTATCGAAGGAAATATTCCCGACGGAGGTGTTGCAAATAAGATAATTGCAGCTGCCATAAGGGAATGCACCGTCAATACTTTCAAACATGCAGGCGGCGATGCGTTGGTAGTAAAATGCGTTACCGACGGAGATCTTGTAAAGGTGGTAATCAGCAATAACGGAACACCGCCGCGAAAAGAAATTGTTGAGAGCGGAGGTCTTTTGAATCTCAGAAACCTGGTAGAGAGAAATGGCGGGACCATGAAGATCAAAAGCGTGCCGGTATTTCTTTTGACCATAACACTGGATAGCAGGCTCAGCGAGATATTACCTGAAGTATATGCAATATAAGGGGGCACATAAGTGGGAGATCTGACTGAAAAGATAAAGGTCATTGTTGTGGAAGATCAGACCATGCCAAGGCAGCTGTTTAAGCTGATGCTGGATGAGTCTGACAGATATGAGCTTTTATATGCTTTGGAATCAGCCTCAGTGGCCAGTATGTACTGCGACAGATTTGCGGTGGACCTGGTGATAATGGATGTGGTCATGAGGGATGGTTCAAACGGACTTGATGCATCAGAGCGAATCAAGAAGTCTCACCCAAACATCAGGATAATCATAGTTACTTCCATGCCTGAAGTGTCCTATATTGACAGGGCAAAAAAGATCGGCGTGGAGAGCTTTTGGTACAAGGAAAATTGGAGGGGTGAAGTCTCAGACCTTCTGGACGTCATGGACAGGACCATGGCCGGAGAGTGTGTGTATCCGGAAAGCACTCCGACGGTATTTATCGGAAAAGCCAAAAGTACGGAGCTTACCAGAGCTGAACTGGCAGTGCTGAGATGTCTGACAAAGGGTATGAGTAATACGGAGATCGGAGAGAAGCTCTTTATTGGGCCCGATACCGTAAAGACTCATATATCAAGTATGCTTCTAAAGACAGATCTTCAAAACAGAACTGAACTGGCTATTAAGGCCAGAGCTACAGGGCTGGTCATAGAAGATGACAAATAGATCATATATTTCTTATGAGGAGAAGGGAATATGAGAAGAAACAGTAAAAGATTTGTTTCCTGCCTTCTTGTCATGGCATTGGCGCTTGCGCTTATGGCAGGATGCGGAGCAAAGAGTGATAATATAGAAGTAAAAAGCCTGGGGCAGGAACTGTTTCCTGAGACCACGGGGCTTTTGGATACTCTGAAGATGGTGCAGGAAGGAGGCGGATCATCGACAGCTTCTGCAAAGAGTGAAGGGAAAGCTAAAGAAGTAAGTGATGAGGCTAAGGCTGAACCTGAGAGTAATGGTGAAGGCGAAGGCCAAGAGCCTGAGAGCGAAGACAAAGAAAATGGTAGGGCGGTAGTCTTGGATGTTGGCTTTATTACTGAAATTACTGATAGCATCAATTCACCGGATGATGTCTATGGAGAGTACATAACTATAAATGATGCCTTTGGGGTATCCCATGAAGTTTGTATAAACTGCATGCAGGGATATGAAGATGACAGTACTTATGAATGGTATATGTCTTATTCACTGGAAGGCGGTACAACCTACACTACTAATGTTACAGGGGACAAGCTGGAGTATTTGGGACTTTACTATTTTGGCCTTGATACTGAAGAGGTGTCAGTTATTCTGACTGCTACAGATAACTCTGGAGTTCCACACACGTTGATAGCTTCATATCTGTATTATGACGATGATATGTACTGGAGATACTGGACTACGGAAGGTTCCGTAAATCAGGGAATGTATGTACCGATGGAAGGCGCATTTGAGGATTACGCTGACAACTCTGTAACTGTTGGAGGTAAAAAGTACAAGCTTAACGATGATATGACACTTATTCCTGACTGATGCGGAGGTATATATGAGGAGAATAATTCAAGGGAAAGGGAAAAGAGCTTTTTGCCTGTGTGTTGCTGCTGCTTTGATGTCAGTAATGCTTACAGGCTGCGGATCTTCCAGAATTTCCGACGGATATTATGTTTTGGATGGAATAAAGGAAAAGAACCATACTGTCAAAGGTGACGCTCTTAAGGAGTATGGCCTTGACGGAAGTTATTTGTGTATGGAAGACGGTAAGGGTTATATCGTTCTTCTGGATACGCCTGAGGATGTGTCTTTTAACAAGGATACCAAGGCTCTTAGTGCATCCTTTGGTGATGTATCGGTGAGTTCAAGCGGCAAGAAGGTCACCTTGTCGGACAGCACTGTGAAGCTTGACTTTGTAAAGTCCAAGGATGAGGCTCCTTCCAAGCCTTCGTATCCTGATGTTCCTAAGGCAGGAGGAAGCTCTTTTGCCGCAGCAGGTAAGTCAGGTGATGGAGATGAGAGCGGTGGTGGATCTGACGTTACATTTAAAGAGCCGGGTAGCTCAGGTGCTGCTTCCGGCGATGAAGATATGATGAGCTTCTGGAACGGATACTGGTTTGGATACTGGACTCTGTCTGCATGGCATTCAGATTATAAGAAGATGGAAGGCCACAAGTTCCCGGTCCTTGGTGTGACAACACTTGATGAAAGCGGCAGCGGAACCATGTACCTGTGGGATAACGAATATAATGTTGCTAACGTTGCATTCTCAAATAACGGAACCGGCCTTACGGATAAAGGAACAATGATCTCAGAAGGCGGTGTCTTCTGGGATGGCGATAATATAGGTCATGCTGACTGGAGGATCGATCCCGGACAGAATCCACACGACGGCTATATCTGGATAACCGGAAGAGGTTACTACGAGGGTGATCTTGTCTATGACTATGAGATTCATCTGGTTAAGTGGGGCTACAGATGGGAAGATTTTGATTCATCTGAGCTTCCCGACGAGTATGACTGGTACATTCAGCAGCTTGATAACGGGATCGAAAATCCTTCAACTCTGGCGCTGCCTGAATCCAACTGATAAAGGGAGGTAATTGACATGGCATTTTGTGGAAATTGCGGCGCGCAGGTTCCGGATGGAACCAAGTTCTGTCCCGCCTGTGGCAAGCCTATTATAGAAGCAAGACCTCAGGACCCGGCAGCTGTTCAGCAGAATAAGAAGAGCCCGCTTCCGCTGATACTTGTTGGAATCGCAGGAGCTGTGATTGCTCTGATAGTGGTCATAGTGGCAATCAGGAATGTTTTTGCCGGAGTGGCTGCAGCTAATGATAAGAGCACAGCTCTTTCTGACATGATCTATCAGGCAGCTTATAACAGACAGTATACAAAGGGTGGTTCATCAGCGTCGGGAAAAGAGGCTAAGAGTGGCAGCGAATCATCGGGAGGTGATGTGGCTGAATCTAAATCAGATGGTACTTCATCCGGATCAGGTGGGGGAAATGTACAGATTGCAGATTATGCATCAATCACAGGTGAGACCTACGAAAATGGAGTATTCTCAGTTCTTGTACCTGATGGATGGGCAGCTTTTCCGGTTAAGAGCACATCGGGAGACGGATCAATTGAAGAGCATAAGCTCAATCTGGTAAAGGGCGGTACAAGCGATGTTGATTTGTGGAGTAAGTGCTCAATTAAGATTGAGGTGGCCAATTACAGCGCTTCTTACAGTGTTTATTTGGATGCATTTGAAAACTATGAAGACGTGACCCTTCCTTTGGGGCAATACACATATACAGGCCCTGCCGGAGAATATCAGGGAGATTGGGAATGCGCTATGCTCAGTGCAACAAATGGTGAAGGATTTGTGGCAGGAAGCGTATTCTATAAAGTTAAGGACGAAGAGATATCACTCAGCGATGCAGATGTTCAGGCAATCCTGGCCAGTATAAAGGTTAAGTGATCATTTGATAGCAGGAGGTAACTTACATAATGGATAAGGTTTTGGGCGTTGTATTTGCATTATTGTTTGTTCTAAATGCATTTCTTATGGGCAGGTCAATTGCAACTTCTGGCAATGGACAGGAGGTTCTTGCAGATGCTGTATTTATCGAAAACGGAGAAGTGGATGAGGCAAACGAAGGTAAGCTTGTTGTGGTAACAGGTCCCATTCAGACAACTGATGAGGCCTATGATGATGTCACTGAGCTGACACTGGAGAGTGCTCTGGCTGCGAAACATACTGAGACTCTTAGCTATGATTACATTGATAAGGAAACCAATAAGAAGGCTTATGATGTTGATCATGGTCTTTCAACTATGGATTTCAATAATAAGTACAGAGTGGAAGAAAACTGGACTCCTGAACCGGATGAGTACATCTATGGCGCAGCCTGGATCGGAGATTTCTATATTACACAGGAGGTGCTGATACCACTTATTGGAACAAAAGAGCTGAGTGTTGAAACCTTCTGGCAGGATGAGCTGGATGAGAGCCCGTACTGGTACTACTTTGAAGGAGATGATATTTATTTTTCCTCTGCCGATCCTGACAATTTCAAAGAAGGCGATCAGAGGATATCTTATCGCGGGATCAGTGAAAATGATGATACTGTTTATACTATCGTAGGTATGCAAAGGGATGGTGAGCTCTATCGTCCGGATGCAGATCTGGGAGAGTGGATACATGAAGGCGTAAAGAGTCGCTCGGACCTGGAGGGCGGAACGGCAAAGAATGCAGTGATGGCAATTGTATTCTTTGGCGTTCTTGCAGTCCTGTTCCTGGTTCTGGCGCTTTGGAAATTTGAGGTGTTTGAAAAGTTATCGGCTAAGAAGGTGTAAGAGACTATGCTTATAAAACGAAACCTCATAATAACTGCAAGCATTGTTGCCGTAGTCACTTTATGTGGCTGCGGTAATGGTGCGTCTAAGAATATTGAAAATGTGGCGCAGAGTGCAGGGGAGAAAGCAGCAACTGAGCCTATGGAGAATACAGTGGCGCAGACAGATGCAGGCGGCACTGATGCTTTAGTGGATGAAGAAAAGACTAAAGACAAAACCAAAGATGTAGCAGATGAAGCAGAAAATATGGTACAAGATGAAGTGTCAGCTATGGTATATGGCAACGGAAGCTACTTCGTAAAGGCAGGCAGAAAGGTCTTTTTCCATGATTATGAAAATGTTGAGGCTGACGAGCCCGCGTTAGGCGGTCAGTTCCTTGGCCTTGGAAGCGGCATCATTTCCTATGACGAAGATTCAGGGCAGATCGAGAGAATTACCGATGAGCCATGTAACGGAAAGATATATCTCTGCGGAGACGAGTTCTATTCTGCTGCTGAAGAATCTGACGGCAGCAGGAGGATTGTCAGGATATCCCAAAGCGGTGAGGTGTACAGAGTAGGCCCCGGTGAGGTTTTAGGCATATCAGGCGACGGAAAACTTATTGCGCTTTGGTGCAATGATGCTTCCGGAGCACACCTTGATGTTCTGAATGATCAGCACGTTCAGTTCTGCAGGATCGATAAGCCTGATGACGGAGCGCTGTCTTTCTGCGGTCTTACGGATAAAGAGCTTATCTGTCAGATGAGTACGTCCGGTGAAAGTAAGCTCTACAGCATTGGTGAGGATAATAAGGAAGTCTGCCTTGGTACTCTTTCCGGACTTGGCATCTATGGAAATTTCGAGTGCGATGACTTTCTTTACGACGAGGAAACGGGGGATGTTTACTGCGTTTTTGCCCACTATGACGGACCTGTTGATTCTGTCGAGGACTATCTGGTGGTGAAGGCATCCGCAGTTAAAGAGGGCAGTCTTGAACTGATATCTCACGGCTACAATTATGATCTGATGCCGGGACTTAGTTATGGCGATGAGCCGACTTTAAGGCTTGTTGACGGGAAACTGGGATTTGGATTCTATGATGAGGATGAACTGTATCTATCCCATTCCTATTTGGGAAGCCGCATGCTGAACCGTTTCGTATATGGAAACCTATTGTGGAGTGATGAAAGAGGAGAGGTACAGACCATAATAAAAAGCTTTATCCCGTACATGGACAGGGATAACTTTGTGATGCAGACAGGTCAGGTCCTTGGGAATGAGGCTTATGTTCTTGTGGCCGGAGTTAAACGTGATGAGGCCAGTGATTACAAGCTCTCACAGTCTTTTGACTTTGAAAAGATGTACGTACTCAGGGTACCGCTTGAAGAGAAATCTAAGGCAGAGCTCATTCTGGGGGATGATTTTGATGATAAAAAGACATTTGACGCAGCGGGATTTGAGCCTTATGTCGGTAACTGGCGAATGGATGATTTCATTGTGGAAGATGGGATTACACCTTCTCACAGCCGCAATATGTGGATCGGTATAACTGATGAACAGGAATTGTCCTTCATGGATAATGATGAATACAGCGGATTTCCGTTTATTCTCTCAACGTCAGATATTGGCGATGAGTGTCTGATAGTGGGCTACAACGAAGTAATGGAGATAACCTGCACAGGACGTCTGGTTAAAGATGGCAACGAAGAAAAGCTGATCCTGGAGGTACAGGAGCAAAAGAGCAGTATCGACGATCCTGGTCCTGATAGCTGGAAAGGCTCTTTTCACAGAGTGACTGACGAGGAATGGGAAGCAGAGTGGGGCTCGGACCACTGAGAACAGGAGAAATTATGGGAAAACGTCGATTTAAAATTTACGTGATGACTGCGGCTTTGGCACTTTGTCTATGTTCCTGTGGCATAAATTCTAAATCTGATATGGTGTTCTCGGATGTGAGGGCATATCGGGACGCTTC
>CAMORK010000060.1 GCA_946623755.1 uncultured Butyrivibrio sp.
TGTTAGGTGGAGATAGTGAACTCTTATCTAAATGACATTGACTCCGTCCCCAGGGACCAAAATTGAGGCTTTACATTTTCCAGTTCTGGGTGATGAGCTGCTGCCTTGTCATGCGGCTGTAGATGCTGTCGCTTGCAGAAAGCTGCTCAGGACTGCCCTGCTCTGCGACGACGCCGTCCTTAAGGACCACGATGTTGTCTGCATTTGCGATGGTTCGCATTCTGTGGGCGATGATCATGACTGTCTTGTTTTTGATCAGCCTTGAAAGAGCTTCCTGGATGGCAGTTTCGTTCTCCGCATCAAGAGATGCTGTGGCTTCATCCAGAAGAATTACCGGTGCATCCTTAAGGAACGCCCTGGCGATGGATATTCTCTGCCTCTCACCGCCGGAGAGTTCGCTTCCGTTCTCTCCGATATATGTGTTATATTTCTCGGGCAGAAGATCCACAAACTCCTGGCAGTTAGCAAGTCTTGCTGCCTCCATGACCTCCTCGTCCGTTGCACCTTCCTTGCCGATTCGGATGTTTTCCATAACTGAGTTGTTAAAGAGCGTTACATCCTGGAACACGATGGAGTAATTCTTAAGAAGTGTCTCAGGATCTATACCGGAAATATCCTCCCCGCCAAGAGTGATCTTACCGGAACCCACATCCCAGAATCTTGCGGCAAGCCTTGAAATAGTTGTCTTTCCTCCGCCTGAAGGCCCGATAAGCGCCGTAACCTGGCCCTGCCTGGCAGTAAAGCTCACATCCTTCAGCACATCCGTGTCATCGGAGTATTTAAAGCCCACATGGTCAAAGACAATGTCGTAGCCATTATTCTTCATCTCCTCAGCGCCGGTCTGAATCTTTGTCGAAAGAACTTCATCCAGTCTTTCACACTGAATACCGCAGGAAATTATCGCAGCAAAGTTCTGCAAAGTGATCTGCATAGGGTCGTAAAGCCTTGCCACAAGCATAAGGAACATGAAGAAAGTCAGAAGGCTGATCTCTCCTTTTGCGAAAAGAGCTCCACCCACAACGGCAGTTGTTCCTATTCCGAGCTTTAAGATGATAGATGCGGAATTGACATACACCGCCATCTTGAGCTCTGTGAAAAGAGCCATTTTCTCGACATCTCTGATCTTGCCCTCAAGCTCATCCATGTATCTGTCTTCGGCATTGTTGGCTCTCAGATCTCTTATTGATTCAAGGCACTCCTGAATTCCGTCAGTCATGTTCATCTTAACCGCAGAGTTCTTTCTTACCGCGTTTTTCTCAGCCCCGGAACAGGTGATGATAATGATGAATGCAACCGGGATTACCCAGAAGCTGGCAAGAACCATTCTCCAGTCAAAAGCAAAGAACAGGCTCACACCTACAATGCATACAGATATTACTGCTCCTATGAGTTCCGGGATCCAGTGACTAGATGCGGTTTCAATCTGCGCACAGTCTCCCATGATATTTGTAGTCAGATCGGATATGTTCTTCTTGCCAAAATATGAGAGCGGGAGTTTTCTGAGCTTCTCAGCAATTGCAGTTCTTCTGACTCCGCTTTCCCTGTATGTTGTAAGGAATGTCGCATTGTACTGGATGAAGTTGGTCAATGCAATGAGCATGATCACAACAATTGAGGCTATTGTATAAAACGGAACGCGGTCACTTGTGAGTGTTCCCTCCAAAAGGTCTTTTATCAGACAATACAGAATTCCCGCAGGCATCATCAGCGTTATATTGGTTATGGCAACGCAGATGCATCCTCTAATCATGTCTTTTGCGCCCTGCGTTGACAGCGCGTATTTATGTTTAAGTCTCTCTATCATTATCATGCACCTACCTTCCACTCAATGGATCTTGAGTATTCATCAAACATGCGCTTGTAAAGTCCGCCCTTGTTCATGAGCTCGGTATGGGTTCCGCTCTCTACGCACTGTCCGTCATCGCAGACATATATCCTGTCCGCATTCATTACGGTGCTGAGTCTGTGAGCGATCATGATAAGCGTCTTTCCCTTGGAGAGGTTTTCAAAAGCTGCCTGAACCTTAGCTTCATTATCAGGATCCGCAAATGCTGTTGCCTCGTCCAGGATCAGTATAGGTGCGTCCTTGAGCACAGCTCTTGCAATGGTTATCCTCTGCTGCTCGCCTCCGGACAGATAAGTTCCCTTTTCACCGATCACGGTATGTATGCCATTAGGAAGCTTCTCAATAATATCCATGCACTGTGCCGTCTCAAGAGCCGCCATGACTTCTGCTTCGGTTGCATCCGGTTTTGACATGCGTACATTTTCAAATATGGATCTCTTGATAAGCCTGCTGTCCTGGAAGACAAATGAAACCTGCTTCATAAGCTCTTTTGCCGGAATATCCTTAACGTTGACTCCGCCGATGAGTATCTCTCCGGAAGTAACATCAAAGAACCTGACAATAAGCTCGGCCAGAGTGGTCTTGCCCGAACCCGACGGTCCCACCAGTGCCACATGTTCGCCGGGAGCGATCTTAAGCGAAACGTTCTTTACGGCATCTCTTGTGGCATCTTTGTAACGATAGGTGACGTTCCTTAGTTCCACACTGTGATCTGAAGGTGCTTTGCCGGCTTTGTTATCAGCAAGAGGCTCAATCTCCATGATCCGCTCCACGCGCTGAAGGGCATCAATCAGCGTCATCTCGGCTTCTCCTGAATATGCCACCTTGGTAAGAGCAACAGTAACAAGCGGCGTTACGATTATGTAATACATTATGTTAAGGATCAGAGCAGCGCTTGTTCCATCCTTGGAAAATGTGAAAGCTGCGATCACAATGAAGGCAAAGATGGCATTGATGCAGGTCATAAAGGCTGTCATGGGCCATCTTAATACCAGCGTATATGCAGTAGTCCACTTTCCGAATCCATCGATTGCTTCTTTGAACCTTTTAAAAGAGTGAACTGTCTGGCCAAAGGTCTTTACCACAGGAATTCCCCTGACATACTCGGTAGCTTCGGAGCTCATGGTATCGAGAGCGTTCTGATACTCCTTCATCTTCTCCTGCATTCCTTTTCCCATCATACACATCATGCATGCAAATCCGATGACTGCAGGAATCATGCACATAAGACCGATCTTCCAGTTAAATGCAAAGATCAGAACCCAAAGACCTATCGGTGTTATTGCTGCGACAGCCTTGTCCGGGAGCTGATGTGCAATGAAGGTCTCGGTTGCAGCGGTTGAATCATTTACTATACGCCTTATCATTCCTGTTCCATCCTCATCAAATACGCCAAGTGGAAGGGTGATGATCCTTCTCATAAGGGCGCTTCTCATGTTGGCCTGTACCCTGAAAGCTGCGATATGCGTGCAAAAGAGCGCACCGATATAAATCAGCAGCGATGCTATCGTAAGTATCACTGCCTGCCACGCATAATGACTGATCTGCGCAGTGTCTTCGTTGTTTACCGCAATGCTTATGATCTTCCACAGATCGTAATACGGTATAAGTACTACTATTGCGCTAATGGCTGCGGTAAGTCTCCCCAGCGTAATAAGCGTCGTATGCCCTCCCGCATACTTCCTGATCAACTTCATGTGATCAAATTTTTGTGTCTTACCCAAGTTTTTCTCCTCCTGTATTTTTATATTTCGTTAGTTATCGCTAACTCAAATCTGATAACTTACGACATTAAAAAAGAGCCTTGCGGCTCTTAGTTTAATCCCATGATCCTCATCCATCCCGGCATAAAGAATTCCTGTATGGTGTTCAAATATTTATCTATTGTAGCCTCGTCGCAATCATGTATGATCGGTTCAAAGCATGCTGTCAGATATGCTGAGAGCAGCATATGCAGTTCCTCCTCATCGATATCCACTACGGGATATCCCAGTTTTTTCATATGTTTGATAGCATCGAGAAGCTCGTTTTGATTGTACATGGCATAATCATGGACGAAGTTCTCATATTTTGTGCCTCTGGAGCAGGTCATCAAAATCTTGAATTCATCTCGCTTTGGCAGGATCACTTCTCTGATGAGATTAAAATATGTCTCACCAAAGAGCTCCTTGTCATCAACCTTTTCATCAAGCAGGGTATTCTTTCTGGCTATATGCTTCCTGGTCCAATCCTTGATCTCACTGATCAGAGGCTCCACCATAGCGCCAAACATAGCTTCCTTGTCAGCATAATGTCTGTAGAGCCCCGCAGAAGTCATCCCCGCCCTGGATCCAATACTGCGTATCGATGCCGCTTCATAGCCCTTCTCCAGAAACTCCTCCTTGATGGCCTTATTGACTTTTATATGGCTGAGTGTTTTGTCTCGTGGCATATTCTATAGTCTCTTAAATCTGTTACAGGCTGTATGTTGTTAGCGATAGCTAACAACGATAACTATAAATCAATTTTTAATTTTCGTCAACAATAAAACATATCCTGCTTACTTCCTTCCCATTAGGATCGCTGAGCCCGAGAGCCCCATCCATGTTGATTCCCACTTGCTCATAAACATACCGTTTGTGGTGTCCACAAGCTTAACCTCGCTGTATCCCATGTCTTTGAGCTTCTCGACAAAAGACTGCATGTCTCCGTATTTAGCCTTTGACATGATGTCATGTATCGCAAATGTTCCGCCCTTCTTGAGTGTGCGGAGAGTCTCCAGCAGTATCGCCTGTCTGTCCCTGCTCGGGATATTGTGATAGACGTAGTTGCTGGTCACTGCATCAAAGGTCTCATCTTCAAAAGGAAGCCTTACAGCATCACCTTGCATAAATGATGTGTTTCCCACACCTTCTGCTTTGGAATTGCTCTCGCACAGATTCTTGCTGAATGACGCATACTCCTTGCCCCATCTGTCGATTCCGGTAAAAGACGCCTTCGGATTTCTCTTTGCGCAGGCTATGGTAAGCGCTCCGCTTCCGCATCCGACGTCAAGTCCCTTACCTCCGTCAGGAACATTCACATACGCCGAAACTCCGTCAATTATCTGCTTTGACATCTTCCTGTTTCCATCATAGGAAAACGCCCTGAACATTAGATACATCCACACCGTAACGGACAGGCATAATGCAGTCACGATCAGTAGAATCGGTAAAAGAACTTTCTGCACGCCTCCGGATATCGGCGCCAGAGCAAATACTATGCTCAATATCAGAAATACCGCAGCTGAGCACCCACTGCCCATTACCATGCCTTTTGGCATCCAGTTTTTATAATCTGTTTTCATAACACTCCTCCTTTATAACAATTGTAACTTGTCGTTTTGTATTAACCCTCACCACGTTAGCCAATGCTAACACAACTAATTATATATACTTCCGCTCAGTTTTTTCAAGCCCCGATATGCAATAAAAAACGAGGGCCTCAGCCCTCTTCCAGATACCTCACCTCTTTCCCGTGTGCGATCGCATAATCAATCTCGCTCCTGGTACTAGATCCAATGTAGCCGCCGACATTTATGACAAATATTGAATCTGCCATGTCGATCTTGGCCTTGTGCATTTCATCAAGCATCTCTTTTGTCCTGGTCAGTGTGCCCTCGTCCATGTTCTCCCAGACTTCGCTGTCGCCGGAATGCCCGAACAGACCTACGCTTATGACAATGTTGCCCTCAAGGGTAAGTCTCTTTTGCACCTCCATGAACTGGTCCTTGAATCTTGTACTACCGCAAAGTGTTACTACCGGATATTTCCCCTGCATTGCATAACTTCTCCTCTCATTCACATGATATACTCAAAAACCTTTTTTCTCTCTGGCCCTTTGAATAAGTTCTTCGGCCTCCCTGAAAGCTCCCGGAAGGTAGTCTGCCTGCCATTCCTTGCCCTCTTTTTCCTTGCGCTTGATCTCGGCCCAGGCTGCGTGAAGTTCCTCATCTGTCGCGAACTTCATGTCACCGAAAACGTGTGGATGCCTCCTGACCATCTTGTCTGAGACAGTCTTCGCTACGTCTTCAAATGTGAAAAGACCTTCTTCCTCTGCCATCACTGCATGGAACATGATCTGCAGTAAAAGATCTCCCAGCTCCTCTTTCAGATTGTCCGCATCTCTGGTCTCTTTCAGTATGTTAATCCCGCCGAGCACCTCAGCTGCTTCCTCGATGCATCCGGGCTTTAAGCTCTCATGAGTCTGCGCTTTGTCCCACGGACATCCGTCCTCGCTCCTTAGCTTCTCAACAATTGTCTTTAGTCTTTCAATCTCACTCATGCTCACTCCCACTTCTTCCACACATCAGGCTGATAGCCGAGCGTAGATAACTTCCCGTTTCTTACAACAGGAGTCTTTATTATCTGCTGAGTCTCAAGAAGCTTCTCCAGCTTATCCTCATCAGCGATGTACTGAATCAGCGCCCTCTCTCTTTAAGGAATCTGTGGTATACCTCGTAAAGCGGTCCACCCGGCTTATCCGGAAACATGGTCTTTGTCGCTTCCAGAGCCGGTACCCAACAGGCTTCGCTTATTTCTTCCGACAAAACAAGATCTCTTTTTTTGGCAAAAGAGATAAACCCATGCATAAGCTGGTCCGCCTCCTTCAGGAAATACGTTCCGGCATACTCAAGGCTCTCTATATCAAGCCCCAGCTCCTCCTTCACTTCACGTACAGCGCACTCCTCAGCAGTCTCTCCGGGTGTGATGAAACCTGAAGTAAACGAGGTGTACTCATCGGGCAGATACCACTGCTTCGAAAGAACAATCTCATCATATTCATTGTAGACAAGCACAATAACGCAGCTTTGAAAACTATCAAACCAGCGCTTGTCACATGCCTCGCAATATGGAACCATGCCATCATCCCCGGCATGGATTTCGGTAAGTCTTTTCCCGCAATTGGGGCAGAATTTATATCTCATTACAGCCTCATCTTTCTTAATGATTATTATAAAACAGATTAGAAATATTTAATATTTATTTATGCTCATTTTAGAATATGTTGTATATAATAAGATCATAAGATACAAGATTTAGTGGTCGCAAAATTCTGAACGCTTCGGGCGTTCGCGGAGGATATGCCATTGAACAACGAACAGGCAACATTAAGATGCAATGGTAAACCAATTCCCAAGACCTATGACGCCATGTACCTGCTTGGCCATTACAAAGACCCAAGAAGTGTAATGAAAGGAATAACGAGCATACTGTCAGCGACGCTGATCGCCGGAATACTGGCCCTTCAATTCCTTTATTTCTTCAACTGAATTCGAATGTTTCAGGACCATGTCTCCTGATTAGCCATTTTAAAAAGCCCTGTGTACGTATATCATACAATATACCTACACAGGGCGCCTCCATTTTTAGAATCTTACTTCAAAAGACCTCTCGTCCGGAATCACATCCAACTGCTTTTTGTCTATATCTGATATGTCGATAAATCTGCCGCTCCTGATGATAGCCACAAACCTGTCTATCGACTCATCATCTCCCTGAACTTCACAGGTCACAGAACCATCGTACTCGTTTCTGACATATCCCGTAAGCCGGCACATATTCGCAGCATGTCTGGCAGTGAATCTAAAACCGACTCCCTGCACCATTCCGTAAAAACAAAGCCTGTATCGCTTTACCAATGCTTAATACTCCCGATCTTACTTATTTCTTAAACAATCCACCTGCGAGATCCTTGAGGTCTCCAAGATCAAGCTTGCCGTCTGCTACTGCAGCCTGAACCTTTTTGATGTCATCTTCGGATACGTCGATGTTGGCCTTCTTGAGCAGTTCTACTCCCTGCTTCGGATCAGCCTTGGCAATCTGTGCCATCAGTTCTTTGTTCCCGTTGATCTTCTTGATGATCTCAGCAACGTCTAATACACTTCCCATACTTTCTGTCTCCTCCAATCTCTTAATGTTGTCTGTGGCTGTTTAACAACCTGTTACTCCCATTATACCTAATGAAACGCAAACGCAAAACAGTTAATATCTATCTTCTTCCACCCAAAGCTTTAAGCATTTCCATCGCCTTTTCATAGGACTCTCTCATCTTGGCGGGACTGTTGACAGAAAGCCCCCTGTCCTGCGCTTTTGACAGCAGCGCCGTATCATCACTTATGAAAAAGACATCCTGACCAGCCTCTTCAATACAGCTTTCTGCCTCGGCAAAAGAGATTCTCCTCACCTTTGCGTGATGTCTTTCACTCAGCATAGAGATCTGTCTGGCAAGCACCTCATCCTCTTTTCCCTTAAGGCAAACTAATATCTCTTTTATCACTGCTCATCTTCCTCCGTACCAAGCCCGTAATACAGCATCTCGTTATATTTTGCATTGGCTTCTTCCGCGGCCTTTTTGTCTCGCCAGGCATCAATATCACTGCAGATGGCAAGCATCTCATCCACGATCAGCTCAGCCGACCTTGGTTTCACATTGTATAAATAAGCCATCATGCGCTCCATGGCCTTAGGGCTTCCAAGCTGCCTTGCAATCTGTTCACCCAGGGCCCCGGGAAATCCGAGCTGCTCTATGGCTGCAACAAGTTCGTTGCGCTTATCCGACCATTCTCTTTTATCTGTCATCGGTATATTCACATTTCCTTCACAAGATTTTTAGGTTAATTTTAAGTTAGAGTTTTAGTATAAGATCATCAAGAAGAGCAAAGCTTCTTGAACCCCCACACTTTTCATTACACTTTTCATAACACACTTTCATAACACACACAGCCCTTCGGGTCTATACCCGGAGGGACCTCTCTAAAGCAACGCCGCAGCATTTCAATAAAAATGCTACGGCTTTATTATACCTCTTTCCACTGCATTACATCACAAGTATCTCATACAGCTCCTTAGTCAGGTACTTTTTCAAAGTCCCATCCGCATCCACATCGCCGAATCCGCCATAGAACTCTTCTGCGACTCCGCCGGCGATTGCTCCGAAGGTATCAGAATCGCAATCCAGGGAAAAGACATTTCGCAAGAAGCTCTCGTAATCACTGCTCTCATAAAAGCACCTCATAGCTGCAGGTACTGAGCCCTGACAGCTCTCGTTCCACTTGTAGCGAGGCCTTATCTCGTCAAGGCTGTAAGCTATGCTGTACTCGTAGTCATCCTTCGGATACTGTTCAAGTACATAGTCATAGATTTCCTGCTTGTTCCTGCCATGCCTTGCCATCCAGATGCAGGTTGCTGTTACAACTGCGCCTTTGATCCCTTCAGGGTGATTGTGCGTGACTGCCGCTGTAACTTCAGCCATCTTTTGCATCTCTTCATAGTCGTCATAGTACTCACCGACAAAAGACACTCTCATAGCCGATCCGTTACCCCAACTGTTGTACGGTTCCTGCTTCGGACCCATGATCCATTTATAGAACCTTCCGCCATAGCCTGAATTCGGATATCTCCTGCCAATTGTCACCATAGTTTTCACAAGATCTTCTCCGGTCACCAAAGCCTTCTTGATTGACAGCGTCATAACCGAATCATCAGTAAACCCTGCCCACTTATTTGTAATAAGCGGAACATTCTTCCAATCCAGATCTTTGGGTCTGGCAAACTCGTACTGCGCACCAATTATATCTCCTAAAACCGCACCTTTAACTGCCATATATTCTTCATCCTCCTATTCCAAAATGGTCCCTTGACCCCGTCCCCGGGAGGTCCTGCTCATCTGTCATCTTCCCAACTTTATCTAGCGGAACTCTGTCATGAAGCACTTCGCTCACATTATCGAAAAGAACTGTCGAGTATATAAACTATCTCTGTTAGATTCTTATTCATTCCCTTACCTCCATCATACATCTGTAGTCCCCTGCAGTGGACTGTATCCTTTGTTCTGATGTAATGAACTACCCTCACCGACTCCACGTCGGAAAGGGTTTCTGTTATGCCGCGAAACGGCATGAACCTGCACGATGCTCTATGCATCCTGCAGAACAGGGCATGTCCACTATGCCTCTATCCCATTGGCTTACCTTTGGGAATACTTTCCTCAAGATATTTGCAGCTCCATTTATGTCTGCATTTGTTATTGTACCATCGTAGTGCCTGTAAAGTCCTCTCTGTATCCGTTTTCCTGAAAAAGAGTAGCTTTCCAGGCTATTCTTTTTATACACAGGGATATAGTCTTTTGCAAGAAAGTCAGCCTTTGATGTGTAGCTCTCTTCTGTGAGGACAAACTTTATACCATATTCAGCAAGTTTGTATC
>CAMORK010000061.1 GCA_946623755.1 uncultured Butyrivibrio sp.
TGTATAGGTAGAAAATGAGGCCTTATAGAAATTCAGGCCTCTAATCTTTCTACGCTCACGAGACACTTATTTCGATATATGTAGAAAATCTCTGACTCCGTCCCCAGGGATCCAAAATGGTCCCTTAACTCCGTTCCCGGGACCATTTATGCTTTCTTGGCCAGCTTGCCTTTGGCAAGAACAGCAAGGTGCTGTGTCGCTCTTGACATAGCAGTGTACAGGCAGTGATCGCCTATCTCGTCACTTGGATAGTTCTCTTCATCGGCGTCGGCCAGAATCACATGATCAAACTCAAGTCCCTTGGCCAGTGCCAGTTCAATAATGAAAGCTCCGCCGGAAGGAAGTGCATCCTGAAGAGTGATCTCGGAAGGGGCATCCTTGCCAAGAGCAGAAATGATCTTATCAATGCTTAAAGGATTTCTACAGATAACAGCAGTAAGTCCCTTCATCTCTGAATATTCTTTTATAAGCTTTTTGAGTTCTGCATAGTACTCTTTGTCAGTGTCAAAGGCCTTGCTAAAGGTCTTTTCCCCGGGACGCTTTACTGAGGAAACCAGCATCTTCTTGGCATCCGGGAGAATAGCTGCAAACTTGTCCGTAATCTCGGGAGAGCACCTGTAGCTGGTCATAAGAGGCAGCAGGGCAAAAGGCTTATTCTCCTCCTTCGCAAATTCTTCAATAGCATCAAAGGTCAGGGTTCCTCTTCGGATTGACTGGAACTCATCTCCAAGCAGCATGAAACGCGCATTTGGATAGTATTTGAAAAGAACCTGAAGCTGAGCCATGGTGTAGTCCTGAATCTCATCGACCATGACATAGCGCATATTCTTATCACAGATGCCTGTAAGGAGAATCTTGGTATAAAGCCACTCGGCGGCTGTTATGTCATCTCGTCCGAGGATTCTCTGGGCTACGTGCTTTACATTTACCCAGTTGCAGTGCCTTATGTTGCTGAGGGCGCCGCCGAAATCATTTTCGATAAGATTATCTGCGGCCTTATCGGATCCAGGTGCACTCTCAGATTCTTCGTCCGAATCATTATCCATGTTCCTTAGAGAGTTCTTGGCTCTCTGTTCAAGCTCATCAGATGCTATCTGAATGAGACGGACTCCCATCGGGAACTGGTTAAAGCGCCTTACAACAGAGAGAATATCGCTCTTTGACAGAACGAGCTTCTCTTTCTGCCTGACGTCAAAGAAATCATCTTCCTCAGGTACAAGGCTCAGCAGCCCTTCCCCAATCTTCTGAAGACTGTCTGTATCGGTATAATCCTGAGAACTGTCTCCACAAGGCACATGGAGCTTTGTCAAAAACTCCTGCCAGGTCACGGTTACGGGATTGCTCTCACCAAGATCCGGAAGTACGTTGTCAATATAATCCCTGAATACCGGATTGAGTGTCATGAGGCACACCTGGTCCGGACGCAGGGTATTTCTCTTTTGGTAAAAGAGATATGCGATACGCTGGAGCAGTACAGAAGTCTTGCCGCTTCCTGCAATACCGTCAACAAGAAGAACAGGCACATCCGGGTATCTGATGATGGTGTTCTGCTCCTTCTGAATGGTAGCGGTGATTGCCTGCATCTTATCAGATCTGGTCTCTGAGAGAGATGCAAGAAGCATCGGATCTTCAATTGCAACCTGAGTATCAAAATAAGCATTCAGTTTATTCTTGGTAAGGTCAAACTGTCTGCGGAGCTTAAGATCCACAGGAATCTCCCTGCCATCTACGGTGTAGTGGGTGTGACCGTTTTCCTGATTGTAGTAAACTTCCGCGATTGGAGATCTCCAGTCGATTATCATCTGTTGATAGCGATTCTCTGAGATGGAAGCTCGGCCGATATAGTAGCTCTCAGGCTCTTCTGAAGGGTCAAACTGAAGAGTTACCTTTGCAAAGTAAGGTGACTCCAGAAGCTTTGTTATGGTGTTAAGACGCCTTCCCAGAGAATTAACCTCTACATTGTAGGAGTCGATATATCTGTTCCAGACTTCAATCTCGCCCAGAGTTTCAAAGGCTGTCTCGTCATCTGCGTAGTCGAAGCGGAGGTTGTCACGGATATCGTTCTTTTCCTCCATGGCTTTTTCGTCCAGAGATACGATCTTGTCCTCGAGGTCTTTCTTCATATCAAGGAGCTTGTTATATGTATGGGTTAAGTGCTCTTGTTCCAGATTTAATTCTTCTTTATTCATAAATTACCTGCCTTATAAATATAAAAACAAACCTTAGGTTTTCTTTTCAGTATAACATGTATGTCCAATTTTGGCATTGAACAAAAAACAAGCCAAAATGGGGCATTTAATTTTTTCCTTGATTTTTTAAACTAAAGACATAAGAAAGGGAGGAAATTATGAGATACGGACACTTTGATGAAGCAAACAATGAGTACGTTATAGAGAGAGTTGATCTTCCCACATCCTGGACCAATTATTTGGGAGTGGAGAATATGTGCGCTGTTGTGAATCACACGGCCGGTGGATATCTCTTTTACAAATCGCCTGAATACCACAGGATAACGAGGTTTCGGGGCAATGCGATTCCCATGGACAGGCCGGGCGACTATATCTACATAAGAGATAACGAGGACGGTGACTATTTCAGCATCTCATGGCAGCCTGTAGGCAAACCGCTTGATCAGGCTAAGTACACTACCCGTCATGGCATGAGCATAACCACCTACGAGTGCGAGTACAAGGGCCTTAAGGCAAGCGAAAAACTCAGTATTCCCATAGGGGACAATGCCCTTATCTGGGACGTTGTGATTACCAATCAGAGCGATAAGGAAAGAAATCTCTCTGTCTTTTCTTATGCAGAATTTTCGTATCATCATGTTCCCATAGATAATCAGAATTTCCAGATGAGCCTATATTGTGCAGGCAGCGAGTACAAGGACGGTACCATCCTCTATGACCTTTTCTATGAGGAGGAAGGCTACCAGTACTTTACTGCAAATTTTGAGCCCGACGGCTTTGAGTGCCTGAGGGATGAGTTCATCGGAATCTATAACACAGAGACCAATCCAAAAGCGGTCGAGAGGGGGAGTCTTACCGGTTCATTCGAGAAGGGAGGCAACCATTGTGCTTCTCTTCAAAAGAACTTGAGGTTGCAGCCAGGTGAATCGGTAAGGCTGATCTATTTCCTTGGAGAGGGCGGTTATGAAGAGGCCCACGCCATAAAGGAAAAGTACAGTACCCCGGAGAAGCTCGACGATGCTTACGCTGCTCTTAAAAAATTCTGGCAGGATAAGCAGAGACGCTTTGCGGTAAAGAGCCCGGAGAAGGGCATAGATGTAATGATAAACACCTGGACTCTGTATCAGGCAGAGATCAATGTCATGTTCTCCAGATTTGCATCCTTTATAGAAGTCGGTGGAAGAACAGGCCTTGGATACCGCGATACGGCGCAGGATGCCATGACCGTTATCGCTTCAAACCCTGAGGGCTGCAAGAAGAGAATAGTTGAGCTTCTCAGAGCCCTTACAAGCAGCGGATATGGAATACATCTCTTTGAACCCAGATGGTTCCTGCCTGAGGAGGAAAAAGAGAAGAAGAAAAAACCTTTCAAATCTCCCACTGTTATACCCGAGCCGGAGGGTGCATCCAAGGTCCACGGACTTGCGGATGCATGCTCTGACGACGCACTCTGGCTTGTTCCTTCAATAGTTGAGTACGTCAAGGAAACAGGAGATTTTGACTTCCTTAATGAGGAGTACGGATACGCCGATGGCGGTAAGGGCAGCGTATATGAGCATATGAAGAAGATAGTTCTTTTCTCCCTGAAGGAAGTTGGCAACAACGGAATCTGTAAGGGACTCAGGGCTGACTGGAACGACTGCCTGAACCTTGGCGGCGGTGAGAGCGCGCTGGTTTCGTTCCTGCTCTTCAGAGCACTGGTTTGCCTTGAGGAGACAGCGATCTATACAGGTGATATGTCTTTTGCAAAAGAGATCTCATATAAAATCGAGGAACTGCAAAAGAGCCTTAACGACACCCTGTGGGACGGTGACTGGTACCTGCGCGGCTTTACGAAGTCCGGAAGGAAGATCGGAACCAGGGATAACAAGGAGGGCCAGATCCACCTTGAGTCCAACGCCTGGGCGGTACTCTCCGGCGCAGCAGATGAGGATAAGGCAAAAAGAGCTCTCGACTCCATCCACTATAAACTGGCAACGCCTTTCGGCATCATGCTCAATGCACCGGTTTACACGGAGCCCGACGATGAGGTCGGATTTGTCACCAGGGTTTATCCGGGACTTAAGGAGAACGGAAGTATCTTTTCACATCCAAATCCATGGGTGTGGTCAGCGGAATGCAGAATGGGAAACGGAGACAGGGCCTTTGAGTATTACAGAAGTCTGTGCCCGTATTATCAGAATGACAGCATAGAAAAGAGATGGGCTGAGCCTTACTCATACTGCCAGTTCGTATCCGGCAAGGACCACACAACCTACGGAAGAGCACATCATCCATTTATGACAGGCAGCGGCGGATGGGCATATTTTGCCGTGACACATTATATGCTTGGAATCAGACCGGGCTTTGACGAACTTATAATTGATCCCTGCATCCCGGGAGAATGGGACGGCTTTGAGGTTTCAAGGATCTTTAGGGGTGTCACATATAATATCACGGTCAAAAACCCGAACCATATACAAAAGGGTGTAAAGACAATACTGCTGGACGGTCATGAAACAGAGAAAATTCCTGTGTTTGAGACGGGCTCAGAGCACACGGTTGAAGTGAACATGGGATGATAGGAAAGAGGAGGAGAAGATGATCAAATTCGGAACTGGCGGATGGAGAGCTGTCATTGGTGACGGCTTTACCAAGGAAAATGTTCAGATCCTGGCAAGTGCTATGGTGGCCAAGATGAAGGATGAAAATGTGGCGGATAAAGGAATAGTCCTTGGCTATGACAGAAGGTTTTTGTCAAAAGAAGCTATGCAGTGGGCAGGTGTAGTGTTTGCGGCAGCAGGAATAAAGGCAAGCCTTATCAACAAGTCAAGCCCGACACCTCTTGTTATGTTCTACGTTATGAAGCATGATCTTCCTTACGGAATGATGGTGACTGCCAGCCATAATCCGGCTATTTACAACGGCATCAAGCTCTTTACCGCAGGGGGGAGAGATGCTGACGAGAAGCAGACCGCGCGGGTCGAGGAATATATCAGCAAAGTCACACTTCCGGTCAAGTCCATGGAATATGAGGATGCCAAGGCAGCAGGCCTTATTGAAGAGTTTTATCCTATCAATGAGTACATAGACAACATCCTTGACAGGATTGATGTGGAAGCTGTTAAGAAGGCATCACTCAGAGTCGCGCTTGACCCTATGTACGGCGTAAGTGAGACTGCGATCAAGACCATACTCCTTACAGCAAGGTGCGAGATGGAGACCATTCACGGTCGTCACGACACGCTCTTTGGAGGTAAGCTTCCCGCGCCCAACGAAGGAGCAATGAGCCCTTTAAAGACCTGTGTAATCGACAACCACTGCGATATAGGAATCGCAACTGACGGAGATGCCGACAGGATAGGCGTTGTGGATGACAAGGGAAGATATCTTTCTCCCAACGACATACTGGTCCTTCTGTATTACTACCTGGTCAAATACAGGCACGAAAAAGGACCTGTTGTCAGGAACCTCTGCACCACCCACATGCTCGACAGGATAGCTGAGAAGTTCGGGGAAAAGAGCTATGAAGTTCCTGTAGGATTTAAGCACATATCAGCCAAGATCACAGAGACTGATGCTCTCATAGGAGGCGAATCATCAGGCGGACTTACGGTAAGAGGGCACATCAACGGAAAAGACGGCGTGTATGCCGCGGCTCTCCTGGTTGAGATGCTGGCTGTGACAGGCAAGAAGATATCTGAGATGTACGACGATATTCAGGAAGAATTCGGCCGCTACTATATGCTGGAGCAGAACTACTCCTTCAGGGCAGAGAAAAAGCCTGAGTATCAAAAGCTCCTTATGGAGGACAAGGCAGTTCCTTCCTTTGAGGCGGAAGTGGAGAGGACTTCCTATCTCGATGGCTGTAAGGTATACTTTAAGAATGGGGGATGGGTCTGTGTGAGATTTTCAGGTACGGAGCCTCTCCTTAGGATTTTCTGCGAGATGCCCGACAAGGCCCTTGCGGAAAAGACCTGTGACGCATACAAAAATCTGTTGGGGCTTAGCGTGTGATGAAAAGAAGAAATTCTCTTAAATGGCAGATGCTCAGAGTTTTGGCACTGGGGTGGTTTGTGCCCTTAACTGCCATTGTTGTGGCTTTTCTTGTTGTGGTTTCCGGAAGGATCGACAGGCAGAGTCAGAGACTTATAACAACATCTATGGAAAAGGCGGCGGATATCAGTATCCTCCGCCTTTTGGACTGCATTGATTCATCCAAGGATGCATCATATCTTTCGTATATCACGGATTACTGGTCGGAGTACAAGGAGAGCGGAGACTCCGGCAAACTCTATAATGATGTTACGACTTTTTTATCGGCACATTATAAGTACGATCCCAGTTTTGACATAACAGTCCTGATCTTTACCGATGAGCCTGAAACTCTATATTACACGGGCAATACCACCGGAAGAGGAAGCGTGACAAGGTACAAGTTTTTTAAGGAGCAGGTGCAGAAAAAAGCTCTTTCCATATCGGAGAACCTTGATACAAGGACAGAGTTTTTTGCCATGGGCGGACATGTGTATATGATACGAAACCTGATAGGCAGAGGCTTTAAGAGATATGCGGTCCTTGTGATGGAGATAAATCCACAGGAGGTATTTGAGAGCTTAAAGAGCGTCTGGGAATATCGGGGAATGGATATCTCTTTTAAAGAAGATAAGCTCTACAGCGAGGGAGACTATGCAGGATCTCAGGATATAATCACCTGCACGAGAAAGAGCGTTGACGGTGAATTTACATTCTCGGTTGCCTATGACGGAACTGCCGTTGGCCTGGAAAAGAGATCCATCAACATCACATTCATGATCCTGATCGTGTTCCTTATCCCATTGATCCTGCTGCTGTTCTATTTCTTCAACAAGAGGATCAATAAGCCCATCACGACGCTTACTGCCGCTTCCAAGAAGATCGCGGAGGGTGAGTACGGAGAAGTGGTTGAACAGCCTAAGGGACAGAGCGGTGAGATCGCGGACCTGACCAGGAACTTTAACAAGATGAGCATCAAGCTCGGCGAGCAGTTCAACAGGATTTTCGTCGAGGAGATTGCTCTTAGGGACGCCAATATCCATGCGCTCCAGTCCCAGATAAATCCGCACTTTTTGAACAATACACTGGAGATAATCAACTGGGAAGCAAGGATGAACGGGCAGGAGAAGGTGTCAAGCATGATAGAGGCGCTGTCCACCATGATGAGTGCCACCATGGACAGAAACAGGCAGTCACTGATCGCGCTCTCCGAGGAGCTTGAGTATGTAAATGCATATATCTACATAATAAAATGCAGATATCAGGACAGGTTTGTCTACAAAGAGAATATAGATAAAGCTCTTTTGCCGGTCAAGGTTCCAAGGCTCATCATTCAGCCGGTGATTGAAAATGCTGTTGAATACAGCTACTCAGAGGACGGCATAAGGAGAGTCCGAATGGAGATTGAAGGCACCTGCGAGGGCGAAAAGGTGGACATGCGTATCAGGATCATAAATCCGGGCGTTCCGAGCGATGAGGATGTGGCCAAGATAAAAGAGCTTTTGACAGATGATATGGATATCAAACCAATGGAGGAGCGCTCCACCAGGATCGGTATCCGCAACGTCCACAGGAGACTTAGAATGCTCTATGGGTCTGAGAGCAGGCTCACTATTGAAACAGACGGAAACGGAAACACTATCAGCACTATTTTTGTCAAAAATTGACAATTTCAGCAATCCGATTAAAGTTGCAGCACTGCTATCCTATAATCAGAAAAAACGTAACACATGCGCACAGGGTATGCGCAGAAGGGAGAGAATGTATGAAACTTAAAAATCTGACAGCAGTGCTCATGACAGCTATTATGACTTTTGGTATGGTCGGCTGCGGCAGCACAGCACCCGAGGCACCGGCAGCAGAGGCTCCGGCGCAGACAGAGGCTCCGGCAGCAGAAGCTCCTGCAGCAGAGGCAGAGACTCCGGCAGAGGATGAAGAGCCTGCAGGACCGGTTGAGATCACTGTAACTACTACCTTTGCAGGTGAGGATTCCAATGCACAGAACTACAAGAATGCTGTTGCAGACTGGGAAGCAGCTACAGGAAACACAGTAAGTGATACTTCAGCAACATCAGATGAGACCTTTAAGACAAGGATCATCACAGATTTTGAGACGGGTTCAGAACCTGACGTTCTGTTCTTCTTCAACGGAGCAGATGCAAATGATTTTGTTAATGCAGGTAAGGTTGTATCAATTGATGATATCAGAGCAGAGTTCCCTGAGTACGCATCAAACATGAATGATGACCTCATCGCAGCTTCTCCTGCAGATGGTAAGAAATATGCAGTTCCCGTAAATGGATATTGGGAAGCAATGTTTGTTAACACGGAAGTTCTCGACGCTGCAGGCGTAGCGATGCCCGGCGCAGACTATACATGGGATCAGTTCCTTGAAGACTGCCAGAAGATAAAGGATGCAGGATATGCTCCCATCGCAGCAGCTCTTGGAAACATTCCTCATTACTGGTGGGAGTTTGCAATCTTCAATCAGCAGACACCGGCCAATCACCTGGATATTCCCGGCGCAGCAGATGATGCTACAGGCGCTCAGTGGGTAGCAGGACTTGAGGATATCAAGGACCTTTATGAGAAAGGCTTCTTCCCTGATAACACACTTTCAGCAACAGACGATGAGACCTTCGCTATGTTCACAGACGGCAAGGCAGCATTCCTTCTCGACGGTTCATGGAAGGTTGGCGGTATCGTTGGTTCATGCCAGTCAGATCCTGAGGATCCAAGCACAATCGACGCTGACAAATTAAGCCACTTTGATGTTACCTATTTCCCGGGCAAGGGCAACAGAAAGACCACAGATATGATCGGCGGACTTTCAATGGGTTACTACATCACAACCAAGGCCTGGGAGGATCCCGAGAAGAAGGCAGCAGCAGTAAGCTTTGTTGAGCATATGACAAGCGATGAGGTAGTTCCTTTGTTCGCACAGCACACAGCATCAGCTCTTAAGAATGCTCCTGCAGCCACAGAGACTCAGTTCAATGCCCTTCAGGTTAAGGCAATGTCCATGATGAGTGGTGTTACATCTCTTACAGGCGCTGTACAGGATCTCTTCAACGGTGACTGCAGAGTATCAACCTTTGACGGAATGCCTGACATTGTAGTAGGTAATGTTTCTGCAGCAGATGCAGTTCAGGAAGGTATTGATGTTTACAAAGATACTTTAGAATAAAAGCCTTGTTTCGGCCGGCAATACATAGTATTCGCCGGTCGAAACTATAAGAGGGGTTAC
>CAMORK010000062.1 GCA_946623755.1 uncultured Butyrivibrio sp.
TCCGCGATGGATTTCCACGCCTGATAGTGATACTCATCGGTGCTGCAGATGACTCCGTCCAGGTCAAAGATTATCCCTTTTATATTCATCTTGCCCATCCTTTCTCCCTCTCTTTATATGTAATCCTTTCCGCAGAAGGGATCTATGGGGCTTACTCCCTCAAACTTCGATCTTCCCATGAGTTTTTCAATCACAGCATTGCAGAAGTCTTCATTACCGCTGTAAGCATTGATATAGGTTCCGATCATGGGTGCATCAAAAAGATGATAGGGGTATGCAGTGGAGACCATTATCATCGGTATCTCTTTTGCATGCCAGGGAGCATCATCACCGAGGCCAAAGAGCACATTCCAGTTAAGACGCAGGGTAGTGTTATTGGATGCATTCTCCATGTTGCAGACATAGATATACAGATCGTAATCCTTCTTCATCTCGGAAACGCTTCTGTACATTTCATTCAAAAGAGCCTTCTTCTTGTCCGGGAGGTTTTCAACATCCATGAAATCCATGGGCGTTATCCGTGTTCTCCTGTCCCTTACGGTAACTTCGAACCCTTCCTTCTCAAGCTTTTCCTTCCACATCAGCGCAAAATCGCTGCAGGGATCCATCTCTTTGTCTATAACATTAAGGTATATCCTCTTATACTTACCCGGATTTACAGGCAAAAGACCTTTCTCATCCCTGACAAGGGTGATGGCCTTATCGGCAACCTCTTTTGCAAAGGCTCTATGCTCACTGCAGCCAACAATGTCTATGGCATCCTCCGGGGGAACAAGTCTTCCTTCCCTCTGCTTTACATGAAGCCCCAGTGAGGCCTTTGTGGCAAGGATGCGAAGAACCGCCTCATCCAGGCGCTCATTTGTAAGAAGACCGCTTTTCAGTCCATCTTTCAAAAAGCCGATGTCCTCGGAAAGATCCTTGTTAAAGAGGATCATATCGCAGCCGCTCATAATTGCCGTAGGGATGGCCCTGCTCCTTGGCATTGCCGAGGTAAAGCCCACCATCGGGGTCGCATCAGTGATGATAAGACCGTTAAAGCCAAGTTTTCCTCTAAGCAGTCCCTGCAGGAGCTCCTTAGAAAGAGAGGCGGGGCGGAGCATCTCCTCTTTTGTGGCATCCCTGTTAATCTCCTTTACATAGGCAGGCTGAGCGATATGTCCAACCATCACGGTCTTTGCTCCCTTGCCTATAAGCGATCCGTAGATATAGCCAAAGCTTTCATCCCACTCCCTGACGCCAAGTGAGTTAACACTTGTAACGATGTGCTGGTCCCTCTCATCTATGCCGTCTCCGGGAAAGTGCTTGATTGATACCGCTACGCCGCATTCATCGGCTCCATCCATGTATCTTGAGGCAAAGGCTTCGATTTTCTTCGGGTCATCTCCGAAGGTCCTTACATTGGTTATGGGATTGTGAAATTCCCTGTTGATATCCACGATAGGGGCAAAGGACCAGTTAAGCCCAAGCGCTGCGCCTTCTTTGCAGGCAACATATCCCATCCGGTATCCGTTTTCCGGATCGTTTGTTGCAGCTACCGCCATTGGTTTTCCAAAACTCGTCCCCTCAAAGGAGAGTCCGTCTCCTCCGGCCTCTGTATTGGCAGCGATAAGAAGAGGAATCCTGGCCATGTCCTGTATCTTCCTGTGGGTGGCTCTCAGTTCTTTTGCCGGGCCGCTTCTGTACATAATTCCTCCCACAGCTGCGCCTTCAACTATGCCCCGAAGAACATTATCGTCATTGGAAAATCCCATGGGGCAGAATACCTGCCCACACTTCTCATCTTCCGTCATTGAGGCAAAGGTATCCTCTACCCACTTTATCGCCTCATCATCAAGGCAGAACGGGTTTGCTTTATAATCAATCTTTATGCTCATTTACGGTTCATCCTTCGTATCATTAAAATAGGTTCTCAGAAAATATGCCGGTCCGCAGCTCCATGCATGGCAATAGCTGTTCACAATGGTCCCACCGTAGGGCGACTCGTTGGGATTTTCCGGATTGTACAGTTCCCAGAAGGTATCGGCGGAATTTGCCACCATTCCTCCCCAGTACTTTGACATTTTCCTGTGAGCCACATCTTTTTTTCCAATTTTAATAAGCGCATCTATGTAGTTATGGTACATGTAGGGAGTCACCATGGTCACTGCTTCAGGGCAGGCCTCCATTCTGTCAAAGAGCCGCTCTGCTGCCTTTCCCTCCATTGCTCCTCCAAGCACCATCCATATCTGCGAGGCAAAAGAGATCTGGCTTTCCGCTCCGCTTACATAGAGCTTCTTCTCAACATCATAAAGGAATCTGTTGGAAGCTTCCTTGAGCTTGAGATAAAGCTGCGCATATTCCTCCTCCGCAAGAACGTCTCCGACGCACTGGGCAAGCTCGATGGCTGCCTCAAGGGCATACATGAAGATTCCCTGAGCGGAGGCCTGTTTGTTGAGGGCAAGATTCCAGTCCACAAAACACCAGCCAAGAACATCCGAGTCCCTTACCACATGCCGCTCATCGAGGCTGTTACTTGCCAGCTGGATCTGTCTTTTGCAGACGTCGAAAAGGTCCAGCACAGCTTTTTTATCCCCGGTCCTTTTGTAGTAATCCCGAAGTATCACAATAAAGAACAGGGAATAGTCAAACATATTCGTGTCATCAACTTCAGGCTTCGGATCAAGGAAGATACAGGCTCCCACCCGTCCGTCTTCCTGGGTCAGAGCCCCGAACAGATAAAGATTTGACTTTACCATGTCATTCATGTTGTAGGTGACATAGTTCACCAGAGCCTGAATTCGCAGGTCTCCGATCCAAAGCCTTCTGTCCCTTTTGGGTCCATCCTCAAAGACCGTCTGCATACAGTCATGGAGTGTTTTTACAGCCACCCTGTCAATCTCCCTGTCCAGCTCATTACTGCTGTAGTAGGGCAAAAGAGCTTCATCCGGGGCAGAGGATACTGCTGTGAGGGATGCATCATTTACCCTTAAGGAGAATCTGGAGCTGATATCAACCACCTCTATCCTCACGTATCTGAAGGAGTATCTCCTGTCCAGTTCCACAACAGACGGCACTATGTCCACATGGATAAGCTCCTCCTCAATCCAGGCCGGTGAGACCCAGCCCTTATATTCTGAGGCATCCTCAAAAAGCTCGATCTCTCTTTCCGCAAAACGGATTCTCAGAAGAACCGGTGAATCGGGGTGTGCCCCCTCATAGCCAAGGTCCAGGGACAGGTACCCCACATAGTGGTCCTCAAAATCCAGGATGATGGAGTCGTCTTTTTTCAGTGCGATAGACTCATATGCCGGACGGGGATCTCTTTTTATGACATCCCCATCCTTCTTTAAGTCAATACACTTGCATTCGTTTATCTTGTTTTTCTTTATTTCAGGGAAAAGAGCTGTCGCTTCCCGTAATAATTTTTCGTTATACATGTGCAAATATTCTCTTGATCAAATGATTATTGTTTAAATAGATTAAGAAGACCACCAGCAGTACTGCGTTTATGATCGACTGAGTTGTGGCATTTATCCGGTTTGAGAAAACCGCAAAGGTTGAATTCAGAAGTGACATACACAGGGCAGAGAGCAGAAAGCCCACCTTCTCGTTTCCGAACCTTCCGATATAGCCTGCAATGAACATCGGAAGGAAGGCCGTGAACATAATAGCTATACTTCCGAAATTCAGCTGTCCTCCGTTTATAGTGGTATTTCTTGCGGCATTCAGCATACCCACAAGTCCCATAAGGCCGCCGCAGATCGTGTAACAGATAAGGGCGTTTTTAACCTCATTGATACCGGTGGCTACAGCTACCTTCTGCCCTGACTTAAGGGCGTTGTAATCATAGCCGAAGGAGGTCCGCTCAAAGACAATGATCATAAAGATAAGAACCGCCGCAATGATAACAGCTGCGTAAAGCCATGTTCCAACAAAGCCTGACATGGATCTGTTCTGAACCTCACTCATAAGGTATTTGCCGCCTGTTATGGTATACATTATTCCCTCGTATACCAGGGTCACACCAAGAGAGACGATAATGGGCGGAAGCCTCAAAGCGCAGTACACAGCTCCCGATATAAGTCCCAGCAGTGCTCCCGCAAGAACCGTTATTATCAGCATAAGAAGTGCAGAACCAGAGCCCCCTTTAAGAAAACCGTATGTGATCTTCGCACCTATCACAGATGAAAGTCCTGCCATTGCCCCCAGGGAAAAATCAAATCTTCCGCTGTTTAAGTTTATGGAGAGCGCCATGGTGGTGATCATAACGATGGCTGTATACACCACAAAGTTATCAAAGCTCTTTGCTCCCGATATGATGGTCTGCCCGTTTGCAAGGCAGATTCCTTCCAATACCACTGCCACAGCCGCAGGGATTGCCAATGTCTTTAAAATCTTCTTAAGGGTGCTCATGAACTGCCTCCATTCATCACTTACTCTCGATAAGTGCCTTTACATCATCATAGGTAACATCCTGACCGATAATGCCATCAAGACTTGCCTTGTCAAAAATAGGTGTATCACCGTTGTCGTTTACATAGTACTGGTCAAAGGATTCTGCATCTGTTGCCACAAGATAGCTCTGAGTAAAGGAGACCGCATTTCCTTCGGGATCTCTTATAACATTTCCGTTAATCGCATCCATTACCAGAGCAAATACAGGTCCGATGGAAGAAGAGTACTTGCCTGCAAGATACTCAAGAGAGCCATTCTTCATTGATTCGCTGTTCATGGCTGTAAAGGAGTCGATATCGGAGAAAGGGATGTTCTCCTGGCTAAGTGTCTGAGCAAAGAAAGTTGTTGCCATTCCCACTGAGATAAATGCCTCAGGAGCTTTCTGGATTGCTGCATTGAGCTCATCGGTGGTTGTGTCGCCATATCCCTGGAGGTAAGCTGCCACTTCAACATCTCCCGAAACCTTTGTAAGGTCAACACCCTGATCCTGGAATATCTGTCCGATCATACCGTTCATATCATCTGTTCCGCCGTAGGTATCACCAAGTCCGGCGATCACACCTGCTGCACGGTATACGTGCATGGGGTTGGGGATAAACGCTCCGTAGATGGCAACGCTCTTTACTCCCTTATCCTTAAAGTACTTTCCCATCTCCTTGCCGGCTTCAAACTCTGTCTCGTTTGAAGGTCCAACCTGGCCGACAAAATGCTCATAAGTCTTGTAGGTCTCATACTGACTCTCATCAAGCACGCCGGATGCAACCGCATAGTAGATGCCATACTCTTCACAGGTCTCGATCTGCTGAGCTCTGTCACTGCTGGAGAGCGAGATAACGGCGTCATATCCCTTTGATGCAAACTTCTCGATGGCTGCCTTCTCATCCTCAGCACTGGCAAGAGCATCTGTATAATCAAAGGTTACGTTATAGTTGTTCTGAATATATTTCTCGTAGTAGTTTCTGAATCCAAGTGCCTCCTCGCCGCTGACGTCGGCCACAAGAACACCGATCTTACGAGTTTCACCCTGATCCGCGGAAGCTTCACTTACAACCGCATTATCAGTGCTGTTATCTGTTGTGTCTGAAGCCGCAGCAGGTGCACTGTTACCGCATCCTGTCATTACGGTCATGGCTGCTGCCATGGCAAGTCCGAGTACCTTTGTTACTTTCCTGTTCATAATCTTTCCTCCGTTTTTTCTAAAGTTCTTTATCTTGGTAGCAGTGCGGTTTTGTAATTCATTCCCGTGATATATACCACTATCAGGAAGAAAACTGCGCTGATCACCTGTGTTATTCCGTATGCTGCACTGGAATCAATCACTATCTCCAGAATGTCGTTCAGCAACATATATGAGAAGCCTCCAACCAGTGCGGCGTATATCCTGGATCTTGCGCCTCCCGATATTGGCATTCCTCCGAATACTATAGCTATAAAGATATTCATTCCTATACTTGAAGCCGTTGTCGTAGTGACCGAAGGGGTATACACAAGAGTAAGGAATGCTCCGAGTCCTATACCGATACCCGCCATAACAAAAGCCAGTATCGTGTATTTGTCGGCTTTGATGCCTGTAAGATATGCACAGAGGGGATTTCCTCCCACGAACTTCATCCTTCTTCCCGCCTTTGTGAACTCAAATACAAAGACTGAGACTGCAAAGAACAGCAAAAGAGTTGCTATCTTGAAGGGCATATTGTCAAAGGGCTTTACTACGCTGCTGGGAATGCTTATCCCACCCAGCGCTCCTCCGTTTACCGTAATTATCTGCGCAGATACAGCTGACAGTACGGACATCATCGCGACCGTGGTTACAAAGGCCGGTATGTGGAAGATTGAGGCCAGCACCGAATTGAGCAGTGAACACACAATTCCCGTAAGCAGTATCACCGCCATCATCAGCGCTATATTCTCTGTTCTGTTGTAGACCATTACTCCGAGAGTTGCCGAAAACAGTGTAGAAGCGCCAAGGCTGATATCAAAGGTTCCAAGGGTATAGATGAAGGTTGCTCCCGTTGCTACGATTGCCAGAACCAGCGCCTCATTGAACACAATCTTCAGATACATATCAAGTCTGTAACCCTTTGCATTAACCACTGTGCAGAAAACAAGAAAGAGCACCGCCAGCGCCGCCATGGGCAAAAGAGCTATGATATTCTGCCTGTTTATGATTTTCTTTATATTCATTTCTTTTGCCTCCTAGATCATGCATCCTATGATGTCGCTCTCGGACAGATCTTTACTCCGCTGAAATTCTCCTGTTATTTCACCGTTCTTCATGATAAGAACCCTGTCGCTCATCCCGATGAGTTCAGGAAGCTCTTCACTTATCATGAGAATGGCCTTCCCTTCGCTCTTAAGCTGTGACATAAGCTGATACATTGCCTGCTTGACACCGATGTCCACACCTCTCGTGGGGCAATCCAGTATCAGGATCTTACTGTCGCAACCTATCCATTTTCCAAAGACTACCTTTTGCTTGTTGCCGCCGGAGAGCTGGGCTACTGCCTGATCTCTTCCCGAGCATTTGATCCTCAGGGCATCTATCTGCGCGTCTACATATTTTCTTTCCGCGGACCTGGTTATAAGTCCCGCCCCGGATTTGAATATGTTCATTCCCGCAATCGCGATATTGTCCTTGATGCTGGCCTCAAGGCACAGGGATTTTCTGTCTCTGTCCTTGGATACATATCCTATCTTGTCAGTCATTGCGTTGTGGGGAGACTTTATCTGCCGCCCTTTCGGGGATATGACTGCGCCGCTCTCGGGTTTAAGCGCTCCGAACATAGCCTCTCCAAGTTCATGCATTCCGCAGTCCGCAAGTCCTCCAATTCCCAGGATCTCTCCGCAGTGAAGTGTCAGGGACACGTCCTTAAGTTTGTCCTTAAAGCACAGATTCTTTACCACAATGGCTTCTTCATCAAGGAAGCTGCAGCTAAAGTCCGGTCTGTAGTAATCGCCCTCTATCTCTCTTCCTATCATGCTGGTCCTTATAAGTTCTTCATCAAATTCCTCTTTAGCGAAAGTTCTTATAAGATTCCCGTCCCTTAGGACTGTCAGGGTGTCGCAGACCTCCATTATTTCCTCCAGATCATGGGAGATAAAAAGTACTGAACCGCCCTCTTTTTTCATCTTTTTCATGATGCCGTACATGATCTGTCTTCCGTCATGAGATAGTGCCGTGCTGGTTTCATCTATCACCAGGATCTTCGGCTTTTTAAGTATGACCTTGGCGATTTCCACCAGCTTCCTGTCCTGGAAGGAAAGGCTGTCCATCATATCCTTTCCGGAAATGGAGGTTATTCCTATATTGGAAAGGGCTCTGTCCGCTTCCTCGAATAGTCTTTTTCTATCCACAAGGAGCCCCTTCTTAAACTTCTTCATCTCTGCCAGAAATATATTCTCCGCAACGGTGATCCCCGTTATTGTTCCACTCTCCTGAACCACCATTCCTATACCTTTATTCAAAGCATCGATCATGCTCTCGGGTTCCCAGGCGTTTCCTTCATAAGACATCTGCCCCGAGGTTGCTTTCTGCATTCCCGCCGCTATGGATGATATGGTGGATTTTCCAGAACCGTTCTCACCTATGAGACCTCTTATCTCACCGGGGTAAACCTCAAGGTCTACTCCGTTTAGAGCAGTCACACTTCCGAATTTTTTTGTTATGTTTTTCATTTCCAGAATCGGAGTATTCATAACCAATGAATCCTTTCTGTCTGAGGTATTGCTTGTTTATGGATTCATTATATTGAGCAAACGTCTTTTACATAATTCACATAATCGCTCAATTATATTGACTTATTATGATGAAAATCTATTATTTCTGATACTAATATGAACTATTTTGACATTTACCTATGTTAGGGGTATTATTTACCTGTTTTAAACCGGACGTTCATTTAAGATAATAAGGAAATTAAAGATATGGATCACACAGCGGTAAAGCAGCACATATACGACATTACCGAAACTGAGAAATTTTACAGAGACTACTATCTTGCCGGAAAGGACAAAGACAGTCTGAAGGCTTTTCTTGATGGTCTTGATATGAAGCTTGTTCTTGACAGACACCTTCTGATTACCGAAAAGCCCGAGACAATCCCCGAGGTATTCGAAGATTCCTTCTTTTTCGACCTGTCAAATAATGACAGTATAGTGGTACAGAAGCACGAGAGATATTCACCGGCCATCGAGCACAGTCATACCTTTTTTGAGCTGAGCTATGTCTATGACGGCAAGTGCTCCCAGACCATCTCCGGAAGGACCATCGAGATGCGTACGGGAGATTTCTGTGTTATTCCTCCCGGGATCAAACACTCCATCAGCGTGTTTGACGACACCATAGTCATAAACATAATGCTCAGAAGGGATACTTTACATTCCATGTTCTATTCCTTCCTGAACACCCCGAATATACTCAGTTCTTTTTTCCTGAATAATATATATGCCAAGAAGGCCAACGACTACATCATGTTCCACACAGGCTCCGATGATGGCATAGCCACTTCCTTTATCTGGATGCTGACAGAATCCCTCAACAGACAGGAGTACCATTACCAGGCCATTACAAATACCCTGCTTCTTGATTTTTATCTGATAATAAGGAACTACTCGGAATCCGTTCAGATGCCGCTGTTTGACAGCCGCATAGATGTACAGCGATATGCCCTTATCCAGTATATTCAGGAGAATTACAAGGAGGTAACTCTCTCGGACCTCTCCGAGAAATTCCATTATTCCAACGAGTACACCTCAAGACTGATAAAAGAGCTTACGGGAATGACCTACACCGAGATCCTCAGGACCGTGCGAATAGAGCGAAGTCAGGATCTTCTTGCAAACTCCACCATGAGTGTTGCCACCATAGCTGAAGCTGTGGGATATGACACCACTGAGCACTATATCCGTCAGTTTAAAAAGCACACAAAAATGACTCCTTCCGCTTATCGAAAGGAGTCTGCATCCAGTAGGAACAGGTAAAAGACCTTACAGGAACTTCTC
>CAMORK010000063.1 GCA_946623755.1 uncultured Butyrivibrio sp.
GTGGATCCCTTTGATGGTGAAGGGCAGTTCATTGACAAGGGATTTTCCTACACGCTGGCCATCTACTACACGACTGAGGAAGAGAAACTAAGGGCGCAGGCGAAGATAAGAAAGCTTGAGGAAGAGAGCGGAAAGCGCGTTCAGATAGCCCTGGAGAAATTCAAGAGCTTTTACGAGGCAGAAGAATACCATCAGGACTATTACCTTAAAAACCCTGAAGCCTTTGAAAAAGAGCTCATAGAATCAGGCAGGAAAAAGATATAATTTTAGAAATAAAGGAGGTTCTTATGGCAAAAGTATTACTGCTTAATGGCAGTCCTCACGCAAACGGCTGCACAGCCAGAGCTCTGGAGGAGATGATCAAGGTTTTTTCGGATGAGGGCGTTGAGACTGAGGTTATTCAGGTTGGCAATAAGGATATTCGAGGATGTGTGTCCTGCGGATATTGTGAAAAGAACGGAAAGTGCGTTGTCAATGACCTGGTTAACGAGGTCGCTCTAAAGTTTGAAGAGGCAGACGGACTGGTTGTTGGAAGCCCTGTTTATTATGGTTCACCCAATGGTACTATCCTGTCGTTTATGGAAAGGCTCTTTTACAGTACTTCATTCTCCAAGCACTTCAAAGTCGGGGCGGCTGTAGTGAGTTGCAGAAGAGGCGGAAACACAGCAACCTTTGATGTATTGAATAAATACTTTACAATAAGTGGAATGCCTGTTGCTTCCAGTACTTACTGGAACCAGGTTCACGGCTTTTCAAGAGAAGACGTGGAGAAGGACCTTGAGGGCCTTCAGACCATGAGGAATCTGGCAAGGAACATGAGCTTTATGATCAAAGCCTTTGCTGATGCCAAAGAGAAATATGGTGAACCTGAGGTGGAGAGCGGATCCTTTACAAGCTTTCCTGACGGCAAATAAAGCAGAGGAAGAGCATGGGCAATGAAAACGGAACCTGGATAATGTACGGCGTTGACTGGAACGATCCGGAATGCCTGCATGCTGTTCAGGATGTGAAATAAATAATAACCATGAACAAAGAGCTGCCATTCCGGAATTGGGTTGACAGCTCTTTTTAAGAAGTTAGGGATTCATGGCTATTTCATTAAGACATCTTTGAAACATGCTCGAATCTGGATACCATCTCATCGTCCGGAGCAGGTGTTAACAGACTTACAACTACTATCATGATGATCGCGACAAGGAATGCGGGAGCCAGTTCATAGAGATTCCATACTCCGCCCATAGGTCTTACAAGGTACTTCCATACGAATACCATTACTCCGCCTGAAACCATTCCTGCAAGCGCACCGAACTTGTTAGCTCTTTTCCAGTAAAGAGACATGATCATTGCGGGTCCGAATACTGCACCGAAGCCGGCCCATGCAAAGGATACGATACCAAATACTGAGCTGTTTGGGTTCCATGCGATTATGACACCAAATACTGCAACCGCGATAAGTGTGATCCTTGCAGTAAGCATAGCTGCTCTCTCAGAGAGTTTAATGCCCAATGTGTCCTGAACAATATTCTCAGAAACAGCAGAGGATGCGGCGATGAGCTGTGAGTCTGCTGTGGACATTGTTGATGCAAGAATTCCTGCTATGATGATACCTGCTATAAGAGCAAAGAAGAAATTGTACTGGCTGATCTGGTTTGCCAGGACAACGATAAGTGTCTCTGCCTTGGATGAGCTGGTCGGATCTTCGATCAGAGATTCAAGAGCGCCGGTCTGAGTCATTGCCCTTCCGATAACACCGAGGAATACGGCTACACCGAGTGAGAAGACAACCCATACAGAAGCAATCCTTCTGGAGAGCTTAAGTTCTGATGATTTTCTTACAGCCATGAATCTAAGAAGGATATGAGGCATTCCGAAATATCCGAGTCCCCAGCAGAACATGGTGACTTTATTAAAGAAGCCGTAAGAGTCCGCAGAACCTGTGGCGTTGTTGTAGGTTGCACTTACATTTAAAAAGCCGGGAAGGCTCTTTACGTTTTCTGAAACTGCTGAAATACCTCCCGCAGCGTTGATGCCAAAGCATACTACAAAAGCGAGGGCAAGGGTCATAACAATTGACTGGATAAAGTCAGTCTTGGAAGCAGCCAGGAATCCGCCGGTTGTTGTGTAACCTACAATAATAACTGCGGATACGATCATGGCCAGCTGATAGTTAACTCCAAACAGCGATGAAAAGAGCTTGCCGCAAGCTGAGAAACCGGATGCTGTGTAGGGAACAAAGAAGATAAGAATAAATGCAGCACCGAGGCAAAGGATAGCATTGCTGTTGTCGTTGAAACGCTTTTTGAAAAAATCGGGGATGGTTATGGCATCCAGTGATTCTGTGTAATTACGAAGGCGCTTGGCGGTAAAGAGCCAGTTGAGATAGGTTCCGACTATAAGACCAAAAGCTGTCCAGCCGGCATCGGCAATACCTGAAAAGTAAGCAAGTCCGGGGACGCCCATAAGAAGGTAAGAGCTCA
The DNA here is from genome assembly GCA_946623755.1 of uncultured Butyrivibrio sp. GTDB lineage: Bacteria > Bacillota > Clostridia > Lachnospirales > Lachnospiraceae > Butyrivibrio. The sequence continues at coordinate 2,478 of CAMORK010000063.1, forward strand.
TGTCGGATGCCTCTGCGCTCATGGCAGTGACGAAGGGACCAAGTTTTCTTCCGCCCAGATAAAAGTCTTTTACGTCATTTGTATCTTTGGAGCTGACAAAGCCCACCAGGAGCATGCCACAGAGATACACAAGAATTGAGATGATAATTCCGATTTGTGATGATGTCATGATGTTTCCCCTTTCTTTTTTCATACATACTTACACTTCACCATGTTAACACATTAAAGAGGTGAATAAAACAACAAATTGTTTAATATCCTCATTTATTTAGAAACAAATCTTCAGTATAATGTTGGATGGCTAAACAGAAAACTAATGAACAGGAAGAATTACAAATGGAAGATAAGATTAAAAGAAAACAATTCATACTATGTTTTGCAGTATTTCTCGCCAACGGAATGCTGGCGCTTTCTATAGGATCACTACTGCCGTTTTTAAGAGATGCTCACGGGCTTGACTATGCTTTTTGCGGACTTATCGTAAGCCTGCATTCTGTGGGGAATCTCTTTTCAAGCTTTTTCTCCGGAGCACTTCCCATGCTGATCGGAAGGAAAAAGAGCATACTCCTCTACGAAATCTTTTTCCCATTATCATTCCTGATAATGCTTCTTGGAGGGAACAAGTTTCTTTTGGCGTTTGCATTCTTTGCAACAGGAGTTGCAAGGGGAGCATCCAGTAATTACTGCAATACCAAGATAAATTCAATAGCTACCGGAATGGCTTGGGCGCTGAACTGTCTCCATGCATGCTTTGCTGTGGGCGCGTTCGTGTTCCCTCTTATACTGATGATGATCACAAGAACGCAGTCTGCAAACTGGATCTATGCATGCATGTTCCTGGTGGTTCTTGGAGTTCTGACCTGCATTATGTACTATATGATCCCTGAGGATCAGGATGATCCAGAAGATACCGGTAAGAGTAACACAAAACGAGACGGCAATACCTTCGGCTTCTTTCGTGAACCGATCTTCTATATTGTTACAGCAACTCTGTTCTTCTATCTCTGCGCAGAGCAGGGCGTTATCGGGTGGATGATCACGTACTTCAAGGATACAGGTCTTTTGCCGCCAAACCTTGCACAGAGCACTGCAAGTATCCTCTGGGTAATGATATTATGTGGCAGACTTACTACAGCATTTTTGTCAACCAAAGTCAAAAAGGAGAATCTTCTGCCTGCGATGGGCGTAGGAATAGTGGTGTTCTTCATCGTGCTCATCATGTCAAAGTCGACTACACCTATTGTTATTGGAATAATGGGATTTGGATTTTCTATGGCAGGCATTTATGCGACCACGGTCTCTTTTGCAGGAGATCTCATCAAGAAATACAGCCTTGCCTGGAGTTTTATTTTGACAACAGCAAGTCTCGGGTCTGTAATCATGCCTTCGATAGTTGGTTTTATCGCTGATGATTTTGGCATTGCAACAGGTGTCGGAAGCATTGCGATAGCTCTTTTTATCGACATGATATTTATAATGATATTGGTTAGAAAAGTTAAGAAGGGTATTAGTATTAAATGAACATTATAATTGCGAACATCATTGATCTTGTGGCAGCTGTTGTTCAGGTGGGATCCGGCGCCATCAAGAAAAAAAGTAAGATCCTTATTGTACAGACAATCCAGCTCCTTATGCAGGCGGTGAGTATGCTCCTTCTCGGCGGAGTAACAGGTGCTGTCAGCAACGTACTTTCCTGCTTCAGGAATTTCCTCTGCTACAAGGACAAGCTGAATATTGTATGGAAGATCATCCTTATTGTTGCATCAATCGGATTTACCATCGCGCTCAATGACCAGGGATTTCTGGGGATTATTCCGGCAGCAGTCTGCACTGTCTATATCATATTTATGGATATCAAGGATCCTGTTAAGTTCAAGCTCCTTGTTACACTTTCCTTTGTGCCGTGGGCTGTTTATCATTTCATCCTTAAGTCATACACGGGAGCCATCTTTGATGCTGCTACAGTTGTGACCAATACCGTAACTCTTATTAAGATGGTAAAAGAGAATAAGGAAGCCTGACAGCTCCTTTTGTGGTATACTATATTAGTGGTAATTTTTGCATCTGATGTCCAATGTGTTGGGGGAAGAGGACTGGAAATATGGCTGTTAAGAACAGAGTTAAATTAAAGGGGAGACTCAAATCTTATTTTCGTGTCTTTACATATCTGGGAATTCTGCTGGCGTTTGTTAATCTGGCGATATTTACCGTCAATTTCACTGCCGGCCTGATTCTTCTTATTTTCACAGGACTTTATTTCATAGCGGTTTTATATATGCATTTCTACAGCAAGCCCATAATTATGAATGAGCTTGTGAGCTTTGCTACCGAGTATGGTCAGATCCAGAAGAAGCTCCTTAGAGAACTTGACCTGGCACATGCAGTGCTGGATGATACCGGCAAGGTTGTCTGGACCAACTCCGCATTCGAGAAAATCGTTCATCAGGAGAGGGGATACAGGAAGTCCATTTCATCTCTTTTCCCGAGTATTACTGTTGATAAGTTCCCGGAAGGCTATGAAGAGCTTTCATATGAGATAGACTATGAGAACAGTAATTACACAATGAAGCTCAAGAGAATCTCGTTAAAAGAGATGGCGGCTAACAGCGACATCATCGATGCGGAAGGGTATGACGGAAGTCTTATCGCCGTGTATCTCTTTGATGAGACTGCACTTAAGCTTGCTATTCAGGAAGTTGATAACCAGTCACTGGCAGCGGGGCTTATTTATCTTGATAACTACGAAGAGGCGCTGGACAGCGTAGAGGAAGTAAGAAGATCTCTTTTGACAGCTCTTATAGACAGGAAGATCAACAAGTACATTGCTTCCTGCAACGGTATAACCAAGAAGATTGAAAAGGACAAATACTTCGTTGTAATGCCCAAGAAGTCATGTGAACTTTTGAGAGAACAGCGATTTGATATCCTTGAGGACGTCAAGACCGTTAACATTGGTAACGAGATGGCAGTTACCCTCAGTATAGGTATTGGACTTAACGGACTTTCCTATGCACAGAACTACGAGTTTGCAAGAAATGCCATCGATGTAGCTCTTGGACGAGGCGGAGATCAGGCGGTTGTTAAGAGTGCTGACAGTATCTCATACTACGGCGGCAAGAGTCAGCAGATTGAGAAGAGTACCAGGGTTAAGGCCAGAGTCAAGGCCCACGCCCTTCGAGAGATCATATCAGGAAAAGACAATGTCATTGTAATGGGACATAGGATCGGAGACGTAGACAGCTTTGGTTCTTCGGTGGGTATTTACCGAATCGCCAAGACTCTGGACAAGAAGTGCCATATTGTGCTCAACGATGTCACAACTTCCATGCAGCCTTTGGTTGATCTGTTCAAGTCCAATCCCGAGTACGAAGATGACATGATAATATCGAACCAGCAGGCCATTGATGTGGCAGGAAACAACACGGTTCTGGTAGTTGTGGATGTTAATAAGCCCAGCATTACCGAGTGCCCTGAGCTTTTAAGATTCTGCAAGACCATAGTTGTGCTGGACCACCACAGACAGGGAACAGAGGTCATAGAGAATGCAACGCTTTCTTATGTTGAGCCCTATGCTTCATCTGCTTGTGAGATGGTATCGGAGATTCTGCAGTACATCGGAGACAACGTCAAGATTCACGCTGAAGAGGCAGACAGTCTCTACTCCGGAATCATGGTAGATACCAACAACTTCATGAACAAGACCGGTGTAAGAACCTTTGAGGCAGCTGCATTCCTGCGCAGGAACGGAGCAGATGTCACAAGAGTAAGAAAACTGTTCAGAGAAGATGCCAGCGAGTACAAGGCCAAGGCCGATGCAGTCAGTCAGGCTGAGATCTACAAGAACAGATTCGCAATATCGGTTCTCGCCAACGAGGATATTTCAAGTCCTACCATCGTTGGTGCACAGGCTGCCAATGAGCTCCTGAATATCAAGGGAGTAAGAGCCAGCTTTGTATGTACCGATTACCAGAATCAGGTTTATGTCAGCGCAAGGTCCATTGATGAGGTCAATGTACAGGTCATCATGGAGAAGCTTGGCGGCGGCGGACATATGTCCAGTGCCGGCTGTCAGATGGAAGGCGTTTCCGTAAACGAAGCTATTGTCACCCTGAAGAAGACACTTGATCAAATGATAGAAGAAGGAGAATTGTAATATAATGCAGGTAATTTTATTAGAAGATGTTAAGACTCTTGGTAAAAAGGGAGAGATCGTTAATGTAAGCGACGGCTACGCCAAGAATATGTTACTTCCCAAGAAGCTGGCTGTAGAAGCAACACAGAAAGCCAAGAATGAGCTCAAGAACCAGCAGAAGAGAGATTCAATCGTAGCTCAGAATCAGCTTGACGAAGCTAAGGCTTACGGTGAGAAGATCGCAGAAAAGACTGTTCAGCTCACAATGAAGGCCGGTGAAGGCGGAAGGGTATTCGGAAGCGTTTCATCAAAAGAGATTGTGACAGCTGCCAAGCAGCAGTTTGGATTTGATATCGATAAAAAGAAACTTCAGATGCCTGAACCAATCAGGGCATTCGGCACATATGAGATACCCGTTAAGCTTCACCCACAGGTTACAGCAATCCTGAAAGTACAGGTAAAGGAACAGTAATATGCAGGAAGAAACCATTCTCAAAAGAGTGGCGCCAAACAGCCTTGAGGCAGAGCAATCCGTCGTGGGAGCCATGCTTCTTGACAGGGAAGCGATCCACGTAGCATCTGAGATAATCACAGCAGATGATTTCTACAATAAGCAGCTTGGAATACTGTTTCAGACCATGGAAGAGATTGAAGCCGACGGAAGGGTGGTCGATGTTGTCACACTTCAGGACAGGCTAAGGGACAAGAACGTTTCGGCTCAGGTCAGCAGCGCTGAGTACCTGGCAAGTCTTGTCGATGCAGTTCCCACTTCGGCCAACGTCAAGTATTACGCCCAGATCGTTGCCGAGAAATCAACACTCAGAAAACTCATCCACGTCAGCGAAGATACAATCAACAACTGCTACAACAATGCAGATGACATGGAGGGCATTTTAAATGATGCCGAAAAGAGCGTATTCCAGATAACACAAAAGAGAAACACCGGAGAGTTTGTCGCCATCGACAAGATCGTTATGAACGCTCTGGACAGAATTGAAAAAGCCAGCAAGACCACGGGAAATGTAACGGGTCATGCAACGGGCTTTACAGATCTTGATTATGATACTGCGGGCTTTCAGCCCTCCGATCTTATACTTATCGCAGCAAGACCATCAATGGGTAAGACGGCCTTTGTTCTTAATATCGCAGAGCATATGGCTTTCCACGATGACAAATGCGTTGCCATCTTCTCCCTCGAGATGAGTAAAGAGCAGCTGGTAAACCGTCTTATGTCCATGGAGTCACATGTTGATTCGCAGCACATCCGTACCGGTAACATGTCGGATATGGACTGGGAGAATCTTATTGAGAGTGCTGATGTAATAGGTAAGAGCAGACTTATCATCGATGATACTCCCGGTATCTCGATACAGGAGCTTCGCTCAAAGTGCAGAAAGTACAAGATGGAGTTTGGCCTCCAGGTCATCATGATCGACTACCTGCAGCTCATGACAGGCGGAACAGGCAGAAGTTCAGAGTCAAGACAGCAGGAGATTTCTGATATCTCCCGTGCGCTCAAAGCTCTTGCCAGAGAACTCAATGTTCCTGTTGTTGCACTTTCACAGCTCTCCCGTGCGGTTGAGCAGAGGCCAGATCACAGACCTATGCTTTCAGACCTTCGTGAGTCCGGAGCTATCGAGCAGGATGCGGATATGGTAATGTTCATCTACAGAGATGACTATTACAATAAAGACACTGAAAAGAAGGGCGTTGCGGATATCATTATCGCCAAGCAAAGAAACGGCCCGATCGGAACAGTAGAGCTTATGTGGCTTCCACAGTTCACTAAGTTCGCCAATCTTGAGAAGGGAAGATGATCTCATGGTTGAGCCAAGCACTCGAAAATGCTTCGCATTTCCTCGTTCATCTGGCTTCGCCAAATAATAAAATAAAAAAGAGCAGCCGTCCGAGTAAGACTCGACGAACTGCTCTTTTGTTATTTTATTGCTTGGACTCAACCCTGAGAGATAGCTGAAACAGGGCACTGAGCTGCGCAAGAACCGCAATCGATACATGTGTCAGCATCGATAACGTACTGTGTGTCTCCCTGAGAAATAGCTGAAACAGGGCACTGAGCAGCGCATGATCCGCAGCTGATGCAACCATCACTAATAACGTATGCCATAATAAATTCTCCTTCCGTAAATAAAAAGTTACTACCAATGTGTAGCATAACAAAGCGGCTTAGCCATACCTGCCTTTGTTACTTATTTATCATAATATAGAAAAAGTGATTAATCAATAACAATAACGAAAAGTTTTATCAGATTAATTGATAAAAATATTATAAATTGGCTGACAATCTTTTACAAAAATGTTACTATGAAAGACGGCAGAATACGAGCGATTCATCCGTACACAGCTAATTTCTATGGGAGGAAAGGGTGTGGACGGTGTTTTTGCGCGTTTTTGATTCTAATCAAGTTTTTACTACACTTATTGTCGTATACTGACAATTGTGTAAAAAAAGCCAATAACTCACAATATAATAAGGTAGGAGGAATTAAAATGGCAAGAAACATGAAAACCATGGACGGTAACGAAGCTGCTGCATATGCTTCATATGCATTCACTGAAGTTGCCGCTATGTACCCAATCACACCATCATCTGTTATGCCTGAGCATG
>CAMORK010000064.1 GCA_946623755.1 uncultured Butyrivibrio sp.
CAACAAGACCGTTCATAACAGGGTCATTAGAAACACGGATCTTCTTGCCCTTGAAGGAATTGATGTCTGAGATCTCATAGGATGTGAAGAAATGACGGAAACCTTCCTCACCGTAGAAAAGACCTCTTACGCCTGAGCCGTTCTCTGAAGACTCCTTAAGGAACTCCTGTGCAAGATCTGATGTAGCGAACTTCCAGAAGTGATCACGGCTTGTGAAAATGTATGGAAGTGAAAGGAGCATTGACTTCTGTCCGCCGTAGCTTGTAAGAGCGAAAGCTGAAATACGGGACATATCGATTGTTCCACCGCCTCCGAGCATTGAATCAAGTACGTCGTTCTCTGATCCGAGAACACCACTTGCCTGAAGGTCGATCTGGATTGATCCGTTTGATCTTGCCTCAACTTCTTCCTTGAACTTCTGGTCTGTCATACCTACGATCGTGTCAAGAGGGTTAACCTCTGCCATAACCAGTGTGATTGCATCAGCTGCGGGCTCTGCCGGTGCTTCTGCCGCGGGTGTCTCTGCTGCAGGTGCCTCCGTTGCAGGCGCTTCTGTAGCTGCAGGTGCTTCTGTTGCAGCGGGTGCTTCAGGAGCCTGAACGCCACAGGCTGCAAGTGAAAGAACCATAGCTGCTGTCATGATTACTGAAATAACTCTTCTTTTCATTACAAAACCTCCCTTTTCAAAAAAATAATGACATTATCTTGTCTTGATAATGTCATTATAAGTGAGGTTTTATTTACAAAAAATCGGACATTCTTAGCATTGACTAGCACATTCTTAACAAAAATTTTATACTTTCTTAATTAATAGATTATAGGTCTGTCCTTTTTTGCCTGCTTGCCAATGAGGATATAACTGATGACAAACATGATGATTATAAACACGATAAATGACCAGTCATCACCCTCTACGTCCATGGTTGCAATATAGTCATATGCTCCGTGCAAAAGAGCCGGTACCAGTATTGCCATGCATTTAAAGAACGATGCTCCCGAAGAGTTTCCTCTGTAATCACAGCGCTTGGCTATGCCATAAAAAACGCCCATGAACACGCCAAAGCACGCATGTCCCGGAATCGCTGTGACAGCTCTTATCAGCGCCGTACCAAAGCCATAGCTGATCACATAAGTGATGTTTTCAAAAAGCGCAAAGCTAAGGGATGTTATCACCGCATATACAACTCCGTCATACTGGCAGTTGAACTCAGGATTCTTCCAGGTCTTTCTGTACATGAAAAGATATTTGGAAGTCTCCTCGGCAAAGGCCACAATAACAAAGAACATGATGATGTTATAGAGCGGCGATTCAACCGGCACGAATATCCCCAAAACAAACGAAAGCACTGTTTCTTCAACCAGAGCAAGGAGCACCGAAAACAGTCCCGCCCATATAAGCTTTTTGATAAGATAGGGACTTTCCTTCTCAAGTCTGTCAGAGCGATAAACCTTGATCATAAGAAATACTGCAGGTATAGCTGCAGCCGCAACAAGCATCCCACTGTACATCACGGCAGGCTGCATCAGAAAGAACAACATATCTGTTTAAATCTCCTTAAATAATTGTTTTAGATCAGAATGTGACAACCTCAGGTGCTTTTGTAAATGAGCTGAAAGTAGCTGTGGCATTCTTGAAATAGAACACTTCTGTGTTTCCGTCATCAGCTTTGTACATTCCCTGAAGTGACGGATAAGCATCCAGCATGGATTGCTTTGCCTCTATTCTCTCATCCTCAACAAGCTCACCAGCAACCCTGAGCCACTCCCCATTGTTAAATGCACAGATCTCAACCTTTGGGTTAGCATGGATCTGCTTGGAAACGTCTTTTACCTTACCTGTCTGGATGTAGAGCTTTCCCTCAAATACATGTGCTGTTCCGAAAGGCCTTACCCTTGGCTGATCTCCGTCAACTGTTGCAAGATAATAAGTGTTTGCTGCTTTCAAAAAATCTACTACTCTCTGCATAATCTTTCTCTCCTTTGTGGTCAGAAACCGATTGTATCCTCTTCTATATTACCCCAGTAATCGGTTTTCTGCACGTCACCTTCGCCCTCCATATCAAGGACAAGTCTGAACTGGGTTTCATAGAGTTCTTTATAAATTCCGTTTAGAGCAAGGAGCGATTCGTGAGATCCCTGCTCGGCGATGACGCCATCCTTGACTACCAGTATGGCATCTGCCTTTAGAATAGTCGAGAGTCTGTGGGCGATCACTATGCTGGTCCTGCCCTGCATAAGGAGCTCCAAAGCATCCTGTATTGCGTTCTCGGAAATTGAATCAAGGGCACTGGTGGCCTCATCAAGAATAAGGATCTTGGGATCTTTTAAAATTACCCTTGCAATTGAGAGCCTCTGCTTCTCACCGCCCGAGAGCTTAAGTCCTCTGTTACCCACCATAGTGTTGTAGCCTTCGGGCTGGGATGCGATAAAGTCGTGGATATTGGCGTTTTTGCAGGCCTCGATCAGTTCTTCATCGGTTGCGTCTTCCTTGGCATACAGGAGGTTCTCTTTTATTGTTCCATTGAAAAGATATGTCTCCTGAGTCACCACTCCGATATTCTCTCGAAGGTATGAGAGATCAAAGTCGCGTACATCAACGCCGCCTATCTTAACAGATCCTCCAAGCACATCATATAGTCTCGGGATCAGATTTACAACTGTGGATTTACCGGAACCTGACGGACCGACGATGGCATACATCCTGCCTCCCGGCACCGTGAAGCTCACATCCTTAAGGATCGGAACCTCCGGATCATAGGAAAATTTCACATGGCTGTACTCAATATCCCTGCAGCGGACATCAGGTCTTTTGCCATTTTCAGGTGAAACAATATTGCTCTTCATATCGAAGTAGGCAAATATCCTGGTAAATAGCGCAAGGCTTCTTGTGAAGTCAACCTGAAGGTTTAACAGCTCCTGAACCGGGCGATAGAGTCTGTTGATCAGCGCAACCATTGCTGTGATCATACCGACTGTAAGGCTCTCATCCATTTTGGATATGATAAGGTAGCCGCCGGCAAAGTACATAAGAAGTGGTCCTACCTGTGTGAACATTCCCATCACAACTCTGAACCAGCTTCCGCTTCGCTGCTCTTTCAGGTTAAGCGCCGTGAGCTCTTCATTTGTCTTTTTAAACTTCTCAAACTCCCGCTCTTCTCTGGTAAAGAGCTTGACCAGCATGGAGCCGCTGACGCTCAGTGTTTCATTTATCAGCTGATTCATCTCATCGTTCTTGGCCTGGGAATCTGTGCGGATCTTCCACTGGTTCTTGCCGACTCTCTTGGTTGGAAGTATCAGAAGCGGTATGATGATAACTCCTACAATAGCCAGCTTCCAGCTCATGGCAAAGAGCGCGACCAATGTAGTTATCAGCGTTGCTGCGTTTGAGACAACACTTGAGAGTGTTCCGGAAATAACGCTGCTGACCCCGCTTATATCAGTATTCATGCGGGTTATGATATCACCCTGTTTCTCTGTGGTAAAAAAGGAATGCGGCATGTACTGCAGATGATGATACATCTCGTTCTTCATGTCATAGATGATGCGCTGTGCAATCCACGCGTTTATGTAACGCTCCAGCACCCCTACGATCTGCGAGGCGGCAAGAGTTGCAAACGCCATGAAAAGAAGGCGGATGAGCAGCGCCATATCCTTGTTTATAAGGGCCTCATCCACAATCTTACCTGTGATGATAGACGGCAAAAGACCTACCACAGCGCTGATAAGTATTGCCACAAAAACAAACATAAACTGAAGCCAGTAGGGCTTCATATATGAAAGAATCCTCAGCAGGAGCTTCTTATCCACCTGCGGAAGATTCTTTTTCTCTTCATCAGTTAAAAAACCTCTCGGTCCCAATCCCCCATGAAAACCCGGTCCCGGCATTTTTCTCCTCCCGGATGCTTACCGTTAAAATCTGATAGTAAGCACCTCTTCAACTATATTCATCACTTCTAAAACAAGCTCTATACTTCTGTTTACATCCGGGCACTCCAGAGAGTGATTGGCATCCGGATATAAAAAGCAGTCAAACCCCAATTTCTCCTTGGCTTTCTCAACAACCTTATTGTCACACCAGGGATCGGAAAGGCCGTGGAATACAATGCTTCTGTCCCCATTCAGATAATCAAAAGTCATCGGCACCGGAGTAAATACCAGATGATCGGCTTCTATTCCCAGCTGCTTGTCCACCCTGGCTGCAATGGCTGTTCCGATGCTCTTGCCCACAAACAGTACTTTAGAGTACTGCTCAAAATCGATGTTCGTAAGCTGCTCAAGTGTCTGCTCCGTAAAAAGATCTATAGCCTGCGCCATCTTCTTTTCGTCGTTTTTGATCTCCGGAATTGACCAGTTCATCTTATACTGAATGTCAGTTACCTCATATCCGCTTTGAATAGCAAGCTTTTTGGAGTAGTAAAGAAGTGGCTTGTCCGAATGATATCCGAGCCCCGGGAATATAACACAGAGCTTGGATGACTCTTTTTGCTCTTCCATCTCTTTTACCTCAGTCAAAATACTGGATCTTGGTGACAACCTGTACCGGCTCCTTGACAAGTCCTGCGAACGTGTCGGCATCATGAGGTTTGCCAACAACGCTTCCATAGTGGATCGGAATTACAACCTCAGGTTTAATGGTGTTTATAAGATCTGCTGCCTTCCTGGCATCCATTGTGTAAGTGCCGCCGATGGGCACAAGAGCGATGTCACACTTAACGTGCTTGGATTCCCTGGTGAGTCCCGTGTCACCCGCGATGTAAATACGCTTGCCGTCAACTGTAAGGATATAGCCTACCCATCCAGCTCTCTTTGGGTGGAAGGGCTTGATGTTGTTGTAAGCAGGAATTGCCTCAACGCTAAGACCTGAGATTTCTTTACTCTCACCCGGCCTTACCGTCACAATCTCTTTTACCCTTCTCTCGATTTCCTTGGCATCATCAACCATGCTCTCGGGAACCACTAAAATTGTATCTTTCGTAGCAACCTTTAAGATGTCCTCGATGGAAAAATGATCGTAATGCTGATGTGTGATAAAGACATAGTCAGCATCCCGGAACTCCTCCCTGATCTTGAAGGGATCGATATAAATAGTTGTAGAGTTTCCTTTAATCCTGATGCTGCTGTGCGTAAATACTTCAATTCTGTCTGTCATGCTCTCCTCCTATCTTTTTCCGGTTTCTCATTTCATTATAATTGCCTTTTGGCTATCTCCGCAACGATTCTGTCGTACTCTTTCTCGCCTTATCAAGATCAGCAAAAAGAGATTCCACCATGAATCTCTCCGTATCGTCTTTTTCAAAATGATGCAAAGTCTATTTTCACAAATAAAATTATAGCAAATGTGATAGAATAATAGTGTAAATTCATTCATTAATTGGGGAGGCAATCGATCATGGTAAAGAACGAACAAGAACTTCTGGAAGCAATCAAGCACGAACACCACATCACCAAGGAAATCACTGATACACTCATCGAGCTGGATCAGTTACCAAGCACCGGAACTCAGGTTTTTCTAAATGACCTGATCGTTGCTTTGTACAAGAGAGTTGTGGATGTTAACGACGACATTGTTGTAGAGATTTTCGCAGACAAGGTGATCACTCCCAAGGAGTTCACTGCCTGGGTAGAAGATAATTTCACCGAGTATTCGGCAAATCTTTTTAAGAAAACAATTGAAGAATGAAATAATGGTCCCTGGAGACGGAGTCAGGGACCATTTAATTTATCTATTTACTCCGCGGTGTTCTCATTCAGCGAAAGAAGTCTCTGATAAGCTGAAACCTTTCTTGATGAATTAAGAATGAAGAACACCCCTATTCCAACCAGAACAAAGAGCAGTGATGGTCCGACAGCACTTTCAAGAACCGCTATCTTCATCGCTCCCAGAACCGTAACGGGTATTACACTGCATATGCAGCATCCGACGCCAAGAGCAAACATAAAGTTCTGACTCGTATTGTTCTCTGCAATTTCTCTTTTTACAAATTCCTCTGTCTCGCTCTCGAGGCCGCAATTTCCTTCATCCAAAAACTCCCAGCCTTTTTTCTTGTTCCCTGAAAGAAGGATCAGTCCAACACCGATCGCAACTGAAAGGAACAGGAATGCAACTCCGAAGCTTGAGATGAAGTCTGTTAGCGGATTGCTGCCGAAGAGTTCTTCAAATCCGCTGAAGAACACAGGTCCTGCCGGTGAAATGATGCAGAAGAATACACCAAGACCAAAGATAAAGGTACAAAGAGCACTGTCCATAGCAAAATCACTGGCTTCATCTATTGTAAGCATGCGCTTTTCTGTATTTTCATATGTAATGTTTTCTATTGTCGCAACTGTCGTTACAGGCTCCGGAGCTTTCCCAAGGCCAAGAGATTCCTTGAGCTCATCGATATTGCCAAACTCTGTTATTATGGTTCCGACGATGGCATTCTCAGCCATTCCCTGCGCTTTGAGCTCATTGTACTTATCTTCCATCATTGAAAGAAGCTCACTCTTAGCCCTGCGTGTTTCCTCTGTGTCAGGTAAATTTGCAAACATTGTTTCAAGGTAATTCTTAATTGTTTCCATATCACTTTTCTCCCGTATACTTTAATTCTTCTCAGAAATAAATCTCTCAATTACATCCTTGGTCAGCTGCCATTCTTCACATTTTTCCCGGTAGTACTCAAGTCCCGAATCGGTTATCTGATAATAGGTCCTGCGCTTACCGTTCTCTGCCTCCTTACTGAAGGATGTGATGTAGCCGTTCTTCTCAAGTCTGGTAAATGCCGAATAAAGCGTGGTCTCTTTTATAAGATATTTGTTCTCCGACAGGGTCTTAATATTCCTGGATATCTCATATCCGTAGGAGGGTTCTTCCCTCAGGAAAAACAGAATAATGGTGTCATTGTAACCGCGGATCACATCGCTGCTGATCTCCTGCATATCCGATACCTTAATCCTGTTTTGTTTTTACTACGACCATCGTTACTACGACTGTCATAGTAAATATAATACGACAGTCGTAGTATGTCAAGAGTTCGTATAATAAAGAGCATTTTGCGCTGTGTTTTTATTTCAGGAAACAGGCCAAATGATAAGAATAATGTAAGGATGTCTTTATGGTTTTTTAACTTTTTAATGATAAAATACAATTGAAAATTTGTACTATTTTATAGATGCACGGAGGCACAGATGAAAATAGTCGATAAGCTTTTACATTTTATTCTAGGGGTGGTCGTGCTGATTGTGGCGCTCATCCTTCTTTGTGCTGCAAATCCCGGAGTGCGGGAGGTGGCTGCAGGACTAGCACAAAAAATAGGGCCAATATATGTTCCGCCTGCAGAGGAGGATGAAGCTGCGGCTTTGCAGGCTAATGCCGAGGCTGAAAGCGAAGAGCCCCAGGAAACCAAATACACTGTATCAATGGATCCAAGTCTTTTTGTTTATGCCGGTGAACTTGAGCATGTCGTAATAGATACGACCGATGACAACACAACACCATCATACAATGACTACAATGATAAGCGTGACCTGACGGACACGCTGGATGAGAGTGCTATATCCGATTACAATACGGGTAATGATGAATATAAGAATCTGGTTGAAGAAGGTGATGACGGACTTCTGCAGCTTGATGACTACCTTAACCAGACCGTCAAAAAGAGCGATGCAAAGCTGGCAGAGCCTGAAGTAACCGATATCACGGATCCTCAGGAAGCACAGACCATAACAGATACGGTTCCGCTTGGAGAGACCGGTGAAGATGCGGAGTTCGACGAGCTCTTTTACCCTTATTATCATATGCTCGGCGAGAAAGAAAAGAAACTGTACAAGCAGATATATGCCAATGCAAATGCTCTCACCGCTGAGTTCAGACCCGTTGAAGAATGCACTCCAAAGCAGTGGATTGCTGCCTGGGACTGTGTTTTCTATGATCACCCCGAGCTCTTCTGGATGGATAACACCAAATACTACGAGTATGATTACAGCGGATCCGTCATAAAAGTCGGTCTTCAGTTCTATTCCGAAATCCCTGATGTGGAAAAGGCAAAGACCAGATTTAATGATGTTGCCAATGAGATTCTCGCCGGTGCCGCGGATCTTGAGACGGATTATGACAAAGAGAAATATATCCATGATACTCTGGTAAACAAGATCACATACATGTTTAACTCTCTTGATCAGAGTGCCTTCAGTTCGATTCCAAACGACTATACTGTCTGCTGTGGATACGCCAAGGCTTTCCAGTATCTGATGCAGAAGCTTGGGGTACCTACCTACTTTGTGATCGGCTGGGGCGGCGAGATGCACGCGTGGAACATAATAAAGCTCGATGACGAATACTACAATGTCGATGTCACCTGGGACGACTCTGATCCCATGACATACGATTTCTTTAACGTAACCGACAAAAAGAACCTGATGCACACAAGAATGTATCAGTCCAGATATCTTCCCGCCTGCAACGGGACGACATACAGCGGACTTGAAAACACTGCTGTTGATCCCAAGAAGCTCGGTGCAGCCAATGATAAGATCTACACCGATGCATACGAATACAGCGCCGATCTTATTGAACTGCTGTCAAAGGCAGCAAACTCCAAAAAGGACTCGGCAGATATAAAACTTGTGATCAGCAGAGAATTTTTCATCGAATGGTACAGGGCATTCTTTGGCACCCAGTACCTGGAAGACGCCGATAATTCACTCACCTATACCGGCGATGACAACAGCACTCTTACCATGATGTTTGAGCGCCTCGACAGCGGTGATTACCTCATCAGCCACCATGTGGAATTTAGTACTTGATATATTTTAATATCCCTGCTATATTATACATAAATTGTGAA
>CAMORK010000065.1 GCA_946623755.1 uncultured Butyrivibrio sp.
AATTTAGTACTTGATATATTTTAATATCCCTGCTATATTATACATAAATTGTGAATATTTATGCATTAAATGTATAAAAGCAGGAGGAAATATTATGAAAAAGAAAATTATAGCAGTAGCACTTACAACAATTTTAGCCCTTGGTTCTCTCGTTGGTTGCGGAAGCAGCTCAGACAAGAGCACAGGCGATGCACTTGTCGTTGGCACAAACGCAGCATTCCCACCTTTTGAGTATGTTGGAGATGACGGCAAGCCAGACGGATTCGACATTGCACTTATCAAGGCAATCGGCGAAAAGGCCGGCATGGAAGTTCAGATCCAGGATATGGAGTTTGACTCTCTCGTATCTTCAATCGGAAACAAGATCGACGTTGCCATCGCAGGTATGACAGTTACCGAAGAGAGAAAAAAGACTGTAGATTTCTCAGATTCTTACTACGAAGCTGTACAGGACGTGATCGTTCCTAAGGGATCAGCAATTGCTACAGCCGATGACCTCAAGGGTCTCAAGATCGGTGTTCAGCTCGGAACAACAGGTGAATTCATTGCCGATGAGATTGAAGGCGCAGAAATATCCGCTTATAATAAAGCAGTAGACGCTGTAAACGACCTCAACAACGGACGTGTTGACTGTGTCATCGTCGACAAGAACCCTGCTGAAGTATTCGGTGCTCAGTTCCCTGATCAGGTTGATGTTATTCCCGGAACAAACTTCGACTTTGAGCCTGAGAACTATGCGATCGCACTTCCCAAGGGAAACACAGAGCTTGCTGAGAAGATCAACACAGCACTCAAAGAGCTCAAGGAAGACGGAACATACGACGCCCTCGTTAAAAAATACATTGAGGAGTAATACTTATAAATGACTTTATCTGAACGCTTTATTGCAGCTTTCATAACCGGCGACCGCTGGAAGCAGTATCTTGCAGGTCTTGGCATAACTCTTGAAGTTGCCATATTTGCAGGAATACTCGGTATCATAATCGGAACCGTTGTGGCCCTTATGAAGCTATCAACAACTGAAGACGGAAAGCCCACGATCCTTAACTACATCGCTACGGTTTACGTGGATATCATAAGAGGAACCCCCAGTGTTCTGCAGCTCCTCATCATGTGGTTCATCATCATGGCCTCTTCCAACAACGGAATCCTGGTGGCATCCCTTTCCTTTGGCATTAACTCGGGAGCCTACGTTTCCGAGATTGTCCGCGGAGGAATCCTTGCAGTTGACAAGGGACAGATGGAGGCCGGCAGAAGTCTTGGTCTTTCCAAGGCAGCCACCATGCGCTACATCATCCTTCCGCAGGCCATCAAGAATGTCATTCCGCCTCTGGGCAACGAGTTTATAACTCTGATAAAAGAGACTGCGATTGTAGGTTACGTTTCTCTCGCAGATCTTACCCGTGTGGCAAACCAGGTAGCTTCAAGGACCTATGATGCTTTCATGCCCCTCATAGGCGCAGCGGTTGTTTACTTTGTGATAATCAAGCTGCTGACCATACTCCTTGGAAAACTTGAAAGGAGGATGCGTAAGAGTGATAAGCGTTAATAATCTCCATAAGGAATTTAAGAATACCGATGGATCCGTAACCAAGGTTCTCTCAGGTATCACATATGAAGTTGCAAAGGGTGAAAAAATTGTTATCGTAGGTCCTTCAGGATCAGGAAAGAGCACCTTCCTAAGATGCCTCAACCTGCTTGAGAGACCTACATCCGGTAAGATCTACTTTGATGAAGAGGAGATCACCAATCCCAAGATCAACATCAACAAAGTCAGACAGCGCATGGGAATGGTTTTCCAGAACTTCAACCTCTTTAACAATCTCACAGTAATGGATAACATCATTCTTGCTCCCGTCAAGCTTAAGATCATGAGCGAAAAAGAGGCAAGAGAAAAGGCCACAGAGCTATTAAAGAGGGTCAATCTTCTTGATAAAGCCGATGTCTATCCGGTTTCACTCTCTGGCGGACAGAAGCAGAGAATCGCAATCGTGCGCTCTCTTTGCATGAATCCGGAGATGATGCTCTTTGACGAGCCCACATCAGCCCTCGATCCTGAGATGGTAGGCGAAGTTCTCGATGTTATGAAGCAGCTTGCTGAAGACGGAATGACCATGGTTGTTGTCACACACGAGATGGGCTTTGCAAGGGAAGTTGCCACCAAGGTCCTCTTTATGGACGAAGGCAAGATCCTTGAAGAAAACACCCCCAAAGAATTTTTCGAAAATCCAAAGAGCCAGAGGCTTAAGGATTTCCTTTCAAAAGTTCTATAATATCCAGATATATCAAGGGGGCTGTCGCTTTAGATTAAATCATCTAAAGCGACAGCCCCCATTTTACACCTGTTTTGGCGAATTACTGTACGGTATTAAATTCAATCATGTCTGCTGCTTCGTAATCTGCATAGAACTGGTTAAGTATTGTGTCATCCACAACCTTAGCATCAGGATCATCATTTACAGTACGAATATCTGATGTATGGTAGTATGTTCCATTTCCGTCTCCATCGTACTCAACATAGGCATTCTCATCAATTACAAGAAGATCAGATTCTGTGATTGTCATCTTCTTCATGCCATGGTTGTTTCCGACATAGAGGAGCTTACCGTCACTTGAAAGAGGATATGCTGTACCGCCGCACTCTACATAACCAAGGTACAAGATATTTCCGTCTGCATCATACTCATAAACATCAGCATCGATTGCTACGAATTTCTTGCCGTCGCCATCATAATCATATGTTCCTGAAGCAACCAAAAGAACATCCTTATCTCCTACAGTTACATTGGCATAACCCTGACCTGCCTGGAGCTTATCAACGATCTGTGTAAAAGTGTCGCATCCTGTGATGTCCATAGGAACATGGCCTTCCTCATCATCAGGAATATCTGCACCGGCCTGCTTGTTTGGATCGTAGAGAGCTTCAGCAACAGCCTGAGGATCAAAGCCGTCAAGGTCCTTTGCAACAGTAGAAAGTGAGTAGGCAATTCCAATCTCTACATCATACCATCTTACAAGGTCTGCACTCTCGCTCTCACCAACAAAGCGTGAAGCTGTTCCGGGCATATTTCCGTCGCCCCAGTTTGCAAGTGTTATATTATCAGTAACTGTCCATTCATAATTCATTCCCGAAATATCCTGGTCATTATCACCAACAATCTGCTCTCTTGCAGTAAAGCTCATTCCGTCGAGATCGAAGTCAAGCTCAACAACAGGGCCCGGAACTTCAAAAGCTGAAGGGTCTGTGTTACCCATTGCTCTCCATACAACATTGGTTGCACCCTCAGGAGCACTAAAGCTGTTTGGTACCAGTGCTGTAGCCTCATCCTCAGTGATCTCTTTCCATGGATTTGCAAGCTCTGTACTCTCAGTAGCCTCAGTAGTCTCTGCCACCTCTGCTACCTCTGTAGTCTCAGCAGTCTCAGTCTCGGCAGGAGCTGTCTCTTTTCCGCAAGCTGCCATCTGAAGTGCAAAGACACTCATCATCATTACAATTAAAATTCTCTTCTTCATAATTCCTCCTCTTTAACGCATTATTCTTCAGTCGTAAATTCACAACGATGTCATTATAGCACCGTTACTGCACCATAAATCTTAAGATTCTCTAAAATAGGCATGTGACAGTTTTGTGATAAACAGTTTGATAACATACAATCAACAAAACAAACACACCCCAAACACAAAATACAAAGAGAGAGAACAAACCTTTAAGGAGGACAAACATATGACAACTATAATCGCAAAAATATTTATAATCATGACACTGGTATTTGAGGCAATAACAATAACCACAGGATCAGCTCTTTACCCCGTATTTGCAGCAGCATGCGGAATCATCTTCGGATGTCTCGTTCTTCAGATCATCATCAGTGAGATCCAGAAGTTCAGCAACGAGCATAAGAATGTAAGAAAACTGTTCCTGCTTGGATGATATTACCTTTCATATACAAAAACTGAATATAGCCATATAAAACAAAGAACAGGAAGATGCCCCTCCTGTTCTTTTATATGATCAGGTCCCGTTATACTGGAAAGCCAGCATTGTGATGTCATCAAACTGTTTGGCATCTCCAACGTGCTCCTTGATGCCCTGGGAGACATTCATAAGAAGCCTTACGGGATCTGCATCCGGATCCTTGTTAAGCGCATCCAGCATCCTCTCCTCCCCAAAGAAGACGTTGTCTGCGTTGGCTGCCTCGGTGACACCGTCTGTATATACAAAGAATGTATCTCCGGGCTCAAGCTTAAACTCATGCTGTCTGAACTTCAGGCCTTCCATGGTGGCAACTGCAGGTGAGTGCTTGTATTCTACCAGTTCAAACTTGCCGTCCCTGTGCTTGAGTACAGGATGCTCATGGCCTGCATTTACCGCCAGGCCTTCTCCTGTGGACAAAGACACTACCGCAAGCCATACTGTCACGAACAGTTCCGCCTTATTGCCTTCGCAGAGCTGATTGTTTACTTCATACAGGATCTTGGCCGGATCCTCACACAAAAGGGCTCTGTTCTTGATAAGGGTCCTTGAAACCATCATGAAAAGAGCTGCCGGAATACCTTTACCTGATACATCTGCCATAACAAGCACCAGGCGGTCATCATTCACCATAAAGAAATCATAGAAATCGCCGCCAACCTCTCTTGCGGGAGTCATGGTAGCGTAGAGATCAAACTCATTTCTCTCGGGCATGTACGGAAAGATCTTGGGCAGGATGTTCTCCTGAATAGCAGATGCCACAGCAAGATCTCTGTCTGCCGCAGCTTTCTCCCTTCCCTGATTGACATTGAGAATTCCATAGATCAAAAGGATTATCAGCATGGCAACAGATGCGCTTGGCGAAAGGCCGTACATTGTTGCCGTAAGGGCTCCTATGATCAGCGGTACTGCAGCATATGCAAAGAAAGTAACTATCTGAAACCTCTGAAGTTTCTTTCTCTGATAAACAACTCCGATAAGGGCCAGGATCATGACAGCATATGCGTAGATGAGTGACAGAAGATACGAGGAGCTTCTGTGATAAACACCGGCAGCATCCACTGTGAAATAGACCCCTGTGAAAAGATTGATGAGCCTCATGCTGAGAGGTCCTATAAGTCCAAGAACAATGACTCTTCCCACAAGTCTGATATACTTGTCATCAAGCTTTAGATAGGTCATGGTATAGAGCCAGAAAAGGCACGCTTCCAGCGGCGCGCAGAGATAGTACACCGTATTGTCCAGTATATTGGCCCATCTGAGCTGCGGAATTCCATCCACCAGCCACGCACAAGCATCGGTAAAGCAGCCAACATAGGATACGATAAGTAGCAGCATCAGATAGCGAAGGTCCGATCCGTTCTTTTGCACATCAATAACAAAGCACACAAAAAGCATGTATCCCATCATCATGCTGACCATGTCCATTCCGATGTTGAGCACATACATGGGCTTTAAGTTTGCCACGCCCCTGATAAAGGTAAACTGGGCCGTCAGAAACACCATCAATAAGCAGAAAAGTGATACCCACATTACTCTTTTCATCTGTGCTTTGCTGATATACTGCATGGTATTCCTCCAAAAATCATTTTACGTTTATTGTATCATTCTTATCTTCATTAAGCAGCCAGGCGAAAGCCTTGGCAGTTCTTAAGTCTGCTTCCCTGAAGTGATTGCCCGGGTTCCACTCAAAGGTAACCTTTGTCCCGGCGCTTTCCAGAATTTTGCAGGCATCGGCCATGCGATTCGCGACCGTGGCCATGACAGGGTTTCTGGCTTTGGCTTCCTTATCGCCAAGGCTTAAGTAAACCACATCACAACGGATGGAGCTCTTTTGCATATATTCGGTAAAATCCGGAAACCACATAGATGGCGATGCTGCAGCAACTCCGCTGAATGTATCTGTCTGATAGGCTGCCCACAGCGCAAAGAGCCCTGCCAGTGAATAGCCGCCGATGTAATATGTCTTTTCCCTGTCAGAACACATGGGTAAAAGAGCTTTAAGAAAATCCTCCGCTCCGTCGCCAAAATCTTCCCTGCCGAATACTGCAGGGGCCTTCCAGGGTGATAACTCTTTATTCCAGCTGACAACCTTTACTGCGACAAGATAAAAATCTGTGCCTGTCATTGTCTTTATTAAACTGAATTCACTCTCCAGAAACTCCAGGTCATGCTCATCCACGGGCTGGATAAGGACTCTTTTTGCTTCCGGATTGCCAAGACAAAATGCTTCCATGATAAATGACTTCTTCCTTTAATTATTCTTTTTTCTGCGAAGGTCTCTGACCCTGTCTTTCAGGACTTCGGTTGCGTGAATAAGCGGGATGTGCTCGAGGTCATTCTCATCCGTTCCGGGCTTTGGCATAAACTTCTGTATGCCGAGAAGGATTCTCTTCTGGTTGAGGGAGAGCTTTTCTGCATAGGCCTTGGCAAGCTGGTCGTGACGAGCCTCCATCTGCTCTTTTTCCTCCTTGAGTTTCTGCTCTATTACCTTCGGAGCTGATGTAACTTTCTCATAGCGCTCCTGTGCTTTTTGGTTAAACTCCTCATGCATCTTCTCAACGTCTTTAAGCAGGGCATTAAGACTTGCCTCGGTCAGAGCAAAATCCGCACCGAATATCATGGCAATCACGATGGCCAGGATTTCGTAGACTACGGGGTTTACAGCAGCGTGTACGCCCTCTACCGCGGGGATGAGGAATTTGACTACCGCTACTCCCGCAAGACCAAAAGCTATGCTCACCGGTACGCATATCCTTCCGTTTATGTTGAGAGGAAGCTTGCTGTAATCCCACCATCTTGCGTGGAATCTCTTTTCAAGTACCCAGGATGTACCATATTCTGCAATGGCGCTTCCGATGTAACAGATGATGAAGATGCCCCATATCGGGAATGTCGGAGACGATAAAGGTTTTATCAGCGAAAACAGTATGGAAACTCCGACCACACAGGAGCCGTATATCGGACAGATCGGTCCAAAGAGGAATCCCCTGTCCGCCCACTTCTTCTCGTTGGCTGAACAATAGATGGATTCCCAGACCCATCCTAAAAAGCTGTAGAATATAAATTCTACAAAGTATTGTGCAATTAGCATGATTCATATGCCTTTCTGATTTCTTAGTACTACAACAATATATTTTAGCACAAAAAAAGATGCCCGATTTCCCGGACACCTTTTGAAAATCTTACTCAAAGTCAAAAGTCAGTGAATTCAAAACACCTGTGAGGGCGGCGTGAACTTCAGTGTTCATCTCCTCATCATCTCCGTCATGCCCATCGATTTCAAAGATCAGTGCTCCATCCATATAGTCCCTTGCAAACGCTGTCATGTAGGATCCGGATCCTTCCCTGTCTACAGGAACAGAAACGTTGTAGCCTGTAACATCGCTCACGCCCGGGAATGGCCACTCTGTATACTCGGCCCTATCTCCGTAGGCCTTTCCAAGCTCTTTTATCGCTGCTTCTGCCTTATTGTCAACAGTATAGGTAACAGTGATAAGGTTTGATCCTGCGCAGTCGCCTGTATATACGATAAATACCTGAGGTCCGCTCTGGTTAATCTCAAACTTGGTTGCGTCATACTTGACACTCCAGCCGTTGGCGTCATGATACACGCTGTTCTCAGGACCGTTTACATAGTTCTCGGAGCTAAAGGTCTCGGGGTCCTGTCCTTGTAGAAGCTCGAATACCAGCTCTATCCCATCATCGAAAGAACCGGTTATAATGCCGTCCTTGCAGGATGAAACCGTAAATACTTCGGCAGGTTCAGTAGCTCCGCCGAAAGTAAAGGAAGCCGAACCATCTTTCTGAGTTATTTCAAAAGGAAGTCCTATTCCGTCATGCTCGCCATCCTCTGTGTGTCCGTAAGTCTCGTCATTGAACACATAGAAGTAGGTCTTTGGTGGATTCTCAGCTTCTTTTGCATAATTAACATATACACCTTTTATAAAATACGGCGCTGCAGGAATCTCACCCTCCGGCTGCTTGGATGCTCCCAAAACTGCCGAAGATGCATTCTCAGCAGATGCATTCTCAACAGATGCACTCTCCTCAGTTGTCACGTTTGCCGCCGCATTCTGCGCTGCTTTATCCGCGCATCCCATCATAAGCGTTCCGGCTATTGCGCCCGTAAGCAAAAGCACCGTAAAAATCTTAATCCCATTCTTTTTCATAATCCTTCCTCCTCGTATATAACATCAAATAAAATGTTACATCACTTTTTGCACCGAAAGAATTAAAAAAGCATAAAATTTGAAATGGTCCCTGGGGACGGGGTCAATGTCATTTAGATAAGAGTTCACTATCTCCACCTAACATTTAAAATTAAAT
>CAMORK010000066.1 GCA_946623755.1 uncultured Butyrivibrio sp.
GCTCACGCAGAGGGCATCGTATTTCTGATTATTTTCTCTGTAAGAAATCAGGTATCTTAAGAGATTTGGGCTCTACAGTACTTGTGATATTGGTAGGTCTGTTCAGAGAAAGAGGTCTTGTAGCTGATGATGCAGCAGGCTGATTGTCTGAAGCAGGTGTTCCAATTGTTGATATTGTAGGCTGTACAGGTGTGATAGGAGTAACAACAGGCTGAACAGTAGGAGTAGGTGTTACGGTAGCTGTGTTAGTCTGTGTAGCTACTGTCTGAGCAGCCTTGGCTGCTGCAGCATTCTGCGCCTGAAGTACTGCCTGATTGTTGGTTGTGTTTATCTTGTCCTCAATACCTGTAGCAATAACTGTTACGGTACATGTATCTGTCTTGCTCTCATCATACATGGCACCAAAGATAACATTTACATTATCTCCTGCCAGCTGACGAACATACTCTGATGCATCTGATGCATCTGTAAGGGTGATATCACCGGAAATATTGATAATAACATCTGTAGCTCCGTTGACCTTGGTCTCAAGAAGAGGTGACTCAACAGCCATCTTAACTGCGTCTGTTGCCTTGTCATCGCCCTTGCCGCTACCGATACCGATATGAGCAATACCCTTATCCTTCATGACTGTAGATACATCGGCAAAGTCAAGATTGATAACTGCAGGAACATTGATAAGATCAGTGATTCCCTGCACTGCCTGCTGAAGAACCTCATCGGCCTTCTTGAGGGCATCAGGCATTGTTGTACGCCTATCAACAATCTGAAGAAGCTTATCATTAGGGATGACGATAAGTGTATCTACATTTGTTCTGATATTCGAAATTCCGAGCATAGCGTTCTGCATACGAACGCGGGCCTCAAAACTGAAAGGCTTGGT
Organism: uncultured Butyrivibrio sp.; assembly: GCA_946623755.1. Classification (GTDB taxonomy): domain Bacteria; phylum Bacillota; class Clostridia; order Lachnospirales; family Lachnospiraceae; genus Butyrivibrio. Next base: position 884 of record CAMORK010000066.1, read on the forward strand.
AACTACACCAACTGTAAGGATACCCATTTCCTTGGCAAGCTTGGCTACTACAGGAGCTGCACCTGTACCTGTTCCGCCACCCATACCACAGGTAACGAATACCATGTCTGCTCCCTTAAGTGCTGCAGAAATCTCTTCTGCGCTCTCTTCAGCCGCTTTCTGACCGATCTCAGGCTTAGCACCTGCTCCAAGACCCTTGGTGAGCTTCTCACCGATCTGCAAAAGCTTAGGTGCCTTGCAGAGCTGAAGTGCCTGTTTATCTGTATTTATACCGATAAATTCAACACCGGTAATATTTTCATCTACCATTCTATTTACAGCATTATTACCTGCACCGCCAACCCCAACGACGATGATCTTGCAGGCGTTTTCTGCTTCATTAGACTTAATCTCCAGCAAAACAACTCCTCCTTCATAAACCTCATAGACTCCTAATAGCTATGATATAATTTTTTAAACCAATTATCAACCCGTTTTTTTAGATAAAATTTTCACTATTTTTATTACAATTTATTGATTTTTTTCTTCAAAAGTAACGTTTTTTGTACTGTCGTCAAAATCTTTCATCTCCAAAATACCATTTTTCCCTTCGAGCTCGGGCAAGATGTATTGAAGTTGTATAATTTTCTCGTCAATGAAGTCTCTGGTGCCCAGACTGACCTCAACTCCGCCAAAATACAAATACACATTATATTCGCTGTCAAAGAAGATTTTATCCGCTCTGAGGTTATACTTGGACAAAAGCTGTGTAATATCGAGAATCTCCTCAAATATTTCCTCATTTGGAGCGGGAAGCTTCTCATACATGATGATATAGTCAAAGTGTAGTCCCATAACCTCAGGGACATCGTCAGATGTCTCATAGGAGCTCTCAACCACAATTCCATCCCTGTCAAAGTACATGTATCTGCCTAAATAGGCAAAATATCCCGCAATCGCCTTCTCATATACATTGATCCTGATGGTGTCCCTGGAAACTATGTCCACGTCCACCTTCTCAATAAACGGAATGTTTTCTATGCTCTTATCTCTGTATTTCAGTGACAGAAACAGGGAATTATGGCTTACTTTATCACCAAGGACCATATCTATGATTTCATCGTTGGTATAATGAGTATTCCCTGTAACATATATGTTTGTAACCGTATAATTGTCGTTTATATATTTATAGGCTATACCACCGGCTATAACAATGGCCAGAAGCACAATTGCTATGACATACAGGCTCTTATGCATTCTCATGGCTCTGAAAAGACCACGGATCGGATGAAAATTCCTTAGAGGATGAAAATCTTCGATTCTCTCCCTAAGCGACGGCCTGTATTCTATACGCCTCTTTTTTACTCTTCTCTTCCTCTTTGCCATATTGCGATCATTCTCTGCCTATATTTCTCGCTACATTCAGCGCAATTCCGATTTCAGCCAGCTGGATGATAACCGCAGATCCTCCGTAGCTGATAAAAGGCAGTGTAATTCCTGTATTTGGGATTGTATTGGTGACAACCGCAATATTCAAAATGACCTGAATTGCGATATGCCCCATAACACCAATAACCAAAAGCGCCCCGAACATATCCGGCGCATTGTTGGCCACAACCATAAGTCTCCATATAAGAAGCAGGAACATAAGCATAACAGCTATAGCACCGAAGAGCCCGAGTTCCTCACAGATAATGGAGAATATCATATCATTTTGAGCCTCAGGGATAAATCCCATCTTCTGCATGCTCTCTCCAAGTCCCTTACCGAAAATACCGCCGGAACCTATTGCATAGAGTGCCTGAAGGGTCTGGAAGCCCTTACCTGAAGCATGTGCCTGAGGATCAAGCCAGGCCAGGACACGTTCAAATCGGTAATTCATACCACTTGTCTGATTAGAATTAGCTATCAGAATAACCAAAGCCGCAACAATAGCTGCAAGAGCAAGAGAAACGGCGATATACATCCTGTAGCCCGGTGTCGAGATAAACAGCATGACTACTGTAATTCCCATAATGATAATGGCAGAACTCAAGTTTCTGGTGATCGTATACACCATTCCTGCAAGAACTGTAGGGAACGCAAGCGCTGTCAAAAGACCTTTTCCTGTAATAATGTTCTTCTTCAGCTTGATTATCATAGTCGCCGTAAAGATAATAGTGGCAACCTTAGCAACCTCAGCAGGCTGAATCGATACACCGCTGATGATGATCCATCTCTTGGCGCCGTTAACAGTCTTTCCAAAGGGAATGATAGCTACAAGAAGCGCAGCAGCTACCATATATATTGGCATCGCAAGCCTATAATAGATCTTGTAAGGAATATATGAGAGCACAACCATTATTGCCAGTCCCAAAACAGAAGGAATAAGCTGATGTTTGAAATAATATGCAGAATCACCATAATCAAGATTTGCTTCATATGAGCTTGTAGAATAGAGCATGATAAGTCCGAACGCCAAAAGAAACAGTATGATAAAAACCATGCTGTAGTCTATATAGGACTCTTCTCTTTCTCTTCTCAAAAATGCAAGTCTCTCCAACCCTGTAACTCCTTACTCAGAAATCTTATTTACATACTCCTTAAATCTCTTTCCCCTGGTCTCGTAATTGGGGAACATGTCCCAGCTTGCGCATGCAGGTGAAAGAAGGACAGCATCCCCGGGCTGTGCACTCTGTGTGCAGAACTCCAATGCCTCCTCATAAGTATCTTTGAATACATATTTAGTAAAGCCGTGTTTTTTTGCACACTCTGCTATCTTTTCTTTTGTCTGACCGATGAGTACCAGGAGCTTGACAGTATCACCAAAGCTCTCTATCCACTCATCATACTCACTGCCCTTGTCATATCCGCCGCCGATGAGAATTGTAGGCCTCGACATAGCCCGTATACCCTGAATCGCCGCATCGGGATTGGTACCCTTTGAGTCGTTGTAGTAATCAACACCTCTCTTGGTAGCCACAAACTCGATCCTGTGCTCAACAGCCTTAAAGTCTCTGATAACACTTAGGACTGTGGAAAGCGGAACTCCCATGGCAAGAGATATTGCTATTGCTGCCATCACATTCTCGACGTTACATAGTCCCACCAGATTCATATCGTGAATATTCATGATAGACATCGGATTTCCGGCTGTTGCCATGATAATCTCGTCATTGTCCAGGTAAAAACCGTCCGTAAGTTTCTCTTTTGTAGAAAAGAAAACAACTCTGGCAGGGCATCTGCTTCCAAAATCCCTTGTATACTCATTATCATAGTTAAGTACACAGGTATCATCAGCAGTCTGGTTATTGGTAATGTTCTCCTTCATGGATACATAGCATTCCATTGTGTGATGCCTGTTGAGATGATCCGGAGTAATATTGAGGATTGCAGAAACCCTGGCATGGAAATTATCCACCGCCTCAAGCTGGAAGGAGCTTATTTCTCCAACTATCACTGTATCATCCTTCATCTCAAGGGCACTTTCGGCAAAAGACACTCCGATATTGCCCACTACATAGACAGAATTGTAATGAGCCTTCATGATCTCGCCCACAAGAGTTGTAGTAGTTGTCTTACCATTGGTTCCGGTAATAGCTATCATTGAGCCCTTAGAATAATTATAAGCAAGCTCAATCTCGCTCCATATGGGAATATTTTTGCCCTTGATGCGCATAACTGTTGGAGCATCAAGAGGAACAGCAGGACTCGGAACGGTAAGCGCGATTGTATCAAGCACTTCATCTGTTATCTCACCTATGATGATCTCCGTATCCTTGTCTCCATCATGAAGCTTGGCTCTTATATCATCTTCCGTAACTTTGGTGTTCTCTTCAAGGATCACGGGAACAGCACCAACCTTATGCAGAAGGTTTACAGAACCCACTCCCGATAAGCCTGAACCGATTACGAGAACTCTTTTTCCTACTAAATCTGCCTTCATACAAAAACCTCTTTAAAATAAGCTGAATCTTGTTACAGTCCTGCATAAGAGAGCAGGCAAAGCAAAATTGTTATTGTTGTAAATACGTTTACCACTTTAGTTTCTGACCAGCCACCCTTCTCAAAATGATGATGGATAGGGGCCATTCTGAAGATTCTTTTGCCATGTGTGATCTTGAAGTATGAAACCTGCATGATAACAGAGATTACTTCAAGGGCGTAAATAAATCCTGCGATAGCAATAAATATCGGCATCTGCATAACATATGCCACACTGGTCACAAAGCCGCCGATAGCAAGAGAACCTGTATCTCCCATCATTACTTTGCCGGGATATACGTTATAGACAAGGTATCCCAAAAGAGCTCCTACCATGGCACTTGACATTACTTCAGCACCTGTGGCGCCATAGTGCATTCCGGCAACCGCAAAGAATGCAGCAACAACAGCTGTAACAGAAGCACAAAGCCCATCAACACCATCGGTAAAGTTTGTTCCATTGGCTGTACCCAGCGCAATAAAGAACAAAATCGGTATATTCCAAAATCCAAAATCCAAAACAATATCAGTAAAAGGAACCTTCATTGCCAGTGAAATGTCAGTGAATTTCTCAACGTACAGTGAAAAAAGCACTGTCACGACAAACTGTCCGAGAATCTTCTGCCAGGCACGAAGTCCCAGATTATGTTTTCTCACTACTTTGATATAGTCATCAAGAAAGCCAATTATACCGAATCCTATCGTAAGGATCAGCACAGGAATGACCTCCTTGTGAGTTCTTCCATAAAAGATTCCGATAATAACGACCGGTATAAGGAAGATAATGCCTCCCATGGTAGGCGTACCTGTCTTTTTCTGATGAGATTCAAGTCCTTCAACACGCTCTGTCTGTCCGGCTTTGAGCCTTCGCAGCATTTCAATAACCTTCGGCCCGATCAGCACTGCGATAAAGAAAGATAAAACAACAGGAAGAAAGGTCCTTAAAACATAACTATCCATAACAAATTCTCCGTTTTCATAACGCTTTAGTTACCATTACCATCCGGAACAGTCTCAAATATGCTCTCTGAGTCAAAATCAGGCAGATCATCTCCTCCAAAAGCATGTCCGCTTTCCGGATCGATAAGATCACCTGTGTTCGGGTCAATATAATACCCCGTTGCAGGATCTACGTCAAATGACTCCCAGATTGTACTTTGCTCCGCAGCCTCAGTAGTTTCCTCCTCCGGCTGTGATTCTTCCTCCTCTGTCTGTTCTTCTCCCTCTGCTACAGTTTCCGTTTCCGCCTCCTCAGCAGTAGCTGTTGTAACCATTTTCTCGCGAAGTTCAGCAAGTTCAGCCTGTTCTTTTTCCGAAAGCTCCTCTGTCATTGGATAGTTGAGATACGGAAGCGCCTCAGTAAGGACCGCCCTGACTATTCTTGTGGCGAACTTGGCATCATCCTGATACTGGACATTGCATCTGTCAACCACTACATATATTGCAATATCAGGATCATTGGCCGGCGCATATCCCATGAATGAAACAACATACTGTCTGTTTCCACGGGGAAGAGTCTGGGCCGTACCCGTTTTGCCGCCTATCATGTAACCTGCAGGCCTTGCGGTCTTACCGGTGCCTTCTGCCCCGGCTACAACCTGGTTACAATACTCTATTATCTTGTCAGATGTACTCTGTGATACCGTCTGTCTTAAGACTCTTGGTTCTATGTTCTTGATTGTTGCCCCGCTGCTGGATACGATTCTTTTTACAACATGCGGTTCGTAGTAATATCCACCGTTTATCAGCGAGCAGAAACTGGTGATCATCTCGATCATATCCACGTTAAAGCCCTGACCGAATGAGTTTGTTGCAAGATCGGTAGGTGTCATGTTTGCCGCGCTGTATGTAAGTCCCTCTGTTCTGGCTTCTCCGGCAAGATCCACATTGGTCTTGAGTCCGAAGCCGAAATCCTTCTGGAACTTGGTAAAAGTACTGATCCCCGTTGCCTGGGCTACATACATCATGGCTACGTTGCAGGAAATCTCAACACCTCTTTCAACAGAAACCTGTCCGTCACCATATGTGTTATGGCACTTGATCTCCCATCCGCCGACATCAAGCTTACCTGTACAGTTGTATACTTCATTACCTGTTATGGATCCACTCTCAAGACCTGTTGCAACCGTAAACGGCTTGGCTACAGATCCGGGCTCGTATGTATCCGAAATGCAGAAGTTCTTCCAAAGAGCATTATAATTCTGATAGAGTTCTTCATCAGAAAACTCCTCAAGCATCTCTTCCGTAATATATACACCGGAATCAAACACAGACTCACCTTTGACCTTGTTGCCCTTCTCATCTACCGCAGGCATCCCTATGAGCTTTGCAGTATCCCTTGGGTTGTTAAGATCAAAGTTTGGATAACTCGCCATAGCAAGGATATCACCCGTGTGGACATCCATCATAATGCAGCCCACGTTGTTGGCGCCGTTTCCCTGCCTGAAGTTGTTGGCATACTGATCGTTAAACTCTTTTAAATGCTTCTCTACTATATTCTGAAGGTTACCGTCTATTGTGGTAACGATGCTATCTCCATCCGTTGCGGGAATTGTGGTCCTCTCAAGGTTCGAATCCTCGTCAAGGTAGCCGTATTCCCTTCCCATGGTTCCCGAAAGCGTATTGTTATAATACTCCTCAAGGCCATACATACCGTTATTGTCACTGGATGTAAATCCTATGATGTCACAGGCCAGTGAGCCGTTCGGATACTTCCTGATATAGCTTGGCTCAAACCAGATGCCCTGGATATTGGCATCATATCCGTCCATTCCCGGAGTTATCATATCCTGGAAATTCTTGATCTCATCATATGAGAGTTTTTTGGCCAATATATAATACTGTGACGTCGGGTGATCGGACAGATATGATCTTATCTCTCCGGCATCCAGGCTAAATTCCTTGACCAGAGCCTTGACAGTGGGATCCACAAACTTCTCATCTCTTAAAAGAAGCTTGGCATCAAGGATAACATTGTAAACCTTCTCGCTGTAAGCAAGTACTGTTCCGTTGGCATCAAGTATCTCTCCTCTTCTGAAAGGCAGTGCCGTCGAGTCATATTGCTGCTGAGAAAGAACCTGCTTCTCATACTCCTCACCGTTATTCTTGGTTATATAGATAAGTCTTACCCCTAACCCAACGAAAGCCAGTAGTACCAATACAAAAAGTACTACCAGCTTTT
>CAMORK010000067.1 GCA_946623755.1 uncultured Butyrivibrio sp.
GATTTTGAGAAAAAGATTGCGATAGCCCATCAGAATGATCCCTTTAATGATGTTAGGGATGAATACTCTGGGATACTCCTTAGAAATATGCAGGCTGGTAATAATGGACTTACCAAAGTAAAATACATTACTTTCGGTATCCATGCGGATTCAATGAGGTCAGCAAAGCCAAGGCTTATCCATATCGAGATGGATATCCTGAACAACTTCAAAAGACTTGGCGTTATAGCTGAGACCCTGAACGGAGAACAGAGACTTGCGCTCATGCATAAGCAGCTTCACATGGGAGATAATGCGAAGTTCCACTTTGACTGGAAATACCTTGCTAAATCAGGGCTTTCAGTAAAAGACTTCATTGCTCCAAGTTCATTTGAATTCCCTAATGGCAGATACTTCAAGATGGGAGATACATGGTGTTCCATGAGTTTCTTATCAATCGATGCTTCAGATGTCAGCGACAGGATGCTGGCTGATTTCCTTGGTATGGAATCAAGCCAGATCGTCACAATGCATCTTCATTCTGTTGATCAGAACGAAGCTATCAAGACAGTAAAGCACACCATTACAGAGCTGGACCGAAGTAAGATTGAGGAGCAGAAAAAGGCAGTAAGAGCCGGATATGATATGGAGATCATACCAAGCGATCTTGCAACTTATGGCAAAGACGCTAAGGCGCTCCTTAAGGAACTGCAGTCACAGAATGAGAGAATGTTCCTTCTGACATTCCTTATCATGAATACCGGAAGAACAAAGGAAGAATTGGATAATAACATTTTTCAGGCATCTTCCATAGCACAGAAACATTCGTGTAATCTGGTACGCCTTGATTTTCAGCAGGAGCAGGGACTTGTGAGCACACTACCTCTTGCCTATAACGAGGTTGATATCCAGCGCGGAATGACAACATCAAGCACAGCGATCTTTGTGCCTTTTACTACACAGGAACTTTTCCAGGATCACAGGGGAGCACTTTATTATGGACTTAATGCACTTTCCAATAACCTTATCATGGTTGACAGAAAGAAGCTTAAGAACCCTAACGGCCTTATCCTTGGTACACCCGGTGCTGGTAAGTCTTTTGCAGCAAAGAGGGAAATAGTAAACTCATTCCTTGTAACAGATGACGATATCATCATATCGGATCCCGAGTCAGAGTACCGTGCAATGGTGGAATACCTTGGCGGTCAGGTGGTAAAGATCAGTCCTACATCAGACCAGTACATCAATCCGATGGACATCAACATGAACTATTCCGAGGATGATAACCCTGTAATGCTGAAAGTAGACTTCATCCTTTCGCTCTGTGAACTTATCATGGGAGCAAAGGACGGACTGCAGCCAACGGAGAAGACTGTAATAGACAGGTGTGTCCGTCAGGTCTACAGGAAATATCTTGAGGATCCAAAACCAGAGAACATTCCGATATTGGAAGACCTCTATAACCTGCTCCTTAAGCAGGATGAGCCTGAAGCAAAGTACGTTGCAACTGCGCTTGAAATCTATGTAACTGGTTCCCTTAACGTCTTTAACCACAGGACAAATGTGGAACTGCGCAATCGTCTTGTATGCTTTGACATAAAGGACCTTGGTAAGCAGCTTAAGAAGATAGGCATGCTCATCATTGAGGACCAGGTATGGTGCAGAGTTTCAGAAAACAGAGAAGCAGGAAAGTCCACCCGTTACTATATGGATGAGATGCATCTGCTCCTTCGAGAAGAGCAGACAGCCGCTTATACTGTTGAAATCTGGAAGCGATTCAGAAAGTGGGGCGGTATGCCGACAGGCATAACTCAGAACGTCAAAGACCTGCTTGCATCGAGGGAAGTAGAAAACATTTTTGAGAACTCAGACTTCATTCTGATGCTTAATCAGGCCGTAGGAGACAGAGCAATCCTCGCAAAGCAGCTTAACATAAGTCCACACCAGCTTTCGTATGTGACACATTCGGGAGAAGGTGAAGGACTTATTTTTTATGGGAATGTAATACTGCCGTTCATCGACAGATTCCCTAAAGAGACCAAGCTGTATGAGGTTATCAACACCAAGTTCTCAGAGACCTCAGCACAGAAGGATACGCAGAAAACCGCAGCATAATACGGGAGATTTGCAATGGATGAAGGATTATACACAAGGGAGCCTCATGATGAGGCTTCCTCTGATGAAAACAGGATAAGAGCCCACGCTACAAAATTAAAGAACAAGGATTCTGCAAGAAGGTACTACGAACAGAAGCTTCGAAATGGAAAGGCTGACAACAGGGATTCTGCAGAGGAACAGAAGAGAAAAGAAAAAGTTCATAAGCAGAGCCAGAAGAAGGCCAGTGACATTGAGAAGAAGCGTAAGGCGGCTGAAGCAAAGAAGAAAGCTGACCAGAATGCAAGGAAAGGCTCTGGAAATTCAATAAATACTGTTTCAAAAGTCGGTGCTGCAGCCGGAATGGTCACAGACGTTATTGGAAGTGCCCAGGAGGATTCAAAGGAAGAGTCTTTCGTAGCTGAAGAAGTTGTTGAAAGCGGAGGCTATATCGCCAGCGGAGCTATGAGCAGTGCTACTTCCAAAGTGAAGAACAAGAAGTACAGTAACAAGATGCATGGAAGAAAAGAACTGTCTGCAGAAAAGGAAGCTGCCAGGAGAAAAGCCCAGAGAGAACTGCAGAGAAAAGCCATGGAGAAACAGGCAAGGGCTGCGGAAAATGGTGGAAAGATAGGTAGAAAGATCACGGATAAAGCAGAAGACCTGGCTGCTCTTTTATGGGAAACAGTGAAAGAGTTTGTGGAGGATAATCCTGTTACGGCAGCAATTATCGTTCTTGTGCTAATTCTGATAATAGCCCTTATGGGACTTCTTGGTTCATGCTCTGCCATGGGAGGTGGCGGCGGAGATGTGATCATGGGAACATCTTATACCGCTACTGACGATGACATACTTGGAACAGAGGATGACTACAAGGATCTGGAGGAGGGGCTTCAGGACGATATCGATAACATTGAATCTGATTATCCTGACTACGATGAGTATAACTACTACCTTGACGAGGTGGGGCATAACCCATATCAGCTGGCAGCAATACTTACAGTGCTTTATGAAGCTTATAAGCGGGAAGATGTACAGGCAAAACTGCAGGAGATATTTGAAATCCAGTATGAACTGACCGTAGAGGAAGTAGTTGAGACTAGGTACACTGAACCGGAGGATGAAGATGAAGAACCTGAGCCATATGATTATTACATTCTAAATGTTTATCTTGTAAATCACACTCTTGACATTGTTCCTGATGAACTGGGAATGACGGATGAGCAAAAGAAGCGTGTGGCTCTGCTTATGTATACCTTCGGTAACAGAAAGTATCTTTTTGGTGAGGATGATATCTACAACATCCCGGGTGAAGGTGAAGATGATAGCCGTGATCACACAGTTCCTGGCGAATACCTTTCTGATGAGCAGTTTGCAAGAATGCTTGCTGAAGCTGAGAAGTACCTTGATGTTCCTTATGTCTGGGGCGGATATAGCCCTGAAGGTTTTGACTGTTCGGGATTTGTGAGCTGGGTTATCAATCACTGCGGGAACGGATGGAATTATGGAAGGCTTACAGCTAATGGCCTGCGGGCGAGGACAGCAAATGTTCCCTCGTCAGATGCTAAGCCTGGAGATTTGATCTTTTTCCAGGGAACATATGATACTCCCGGAGCGAGCCATGTCGGCATCTATGTTGGCGGTGGCTGGATGCTCCATGCAGGAAACCCTGTTCATTATTCAAATATCAATACACCTTACTGGCAATCCCATTTCCTTGGATATGGAAGAATCCAGTAGGAACTTGTCAGCCTCTGCCTAAATGCAGGGGCTGTAACTTTTGGAGGAAAAGAATGTTTGAGAAGCTAATAAGAATAAGAGCAGAACATGAAAGAAATATTTTAAGGTTTGAAGAAGCCAGGGCAAAGATGGAAGAAAGTGCAGCAAAGCTTAAGGAAGAAGAGGCTACAGCACTTGTAGGACTTATCGAGAAAGTGAAAATGACACCTGAGCAGCTGGCAGACTACCTTGGTGTGAAGGATGAAAAGCCTTCTGCACTCAAAAAGAAAAAGGATACAGCTGCAAAGGAAACAACTGGGAATCCTGTAAAAGACAGTGACGACCACAACAAAGAAAACAATGAGATGGAGGATATCTTAAATGAAAGTTATTAAGTTAATTGGTGCCAGAGTTAAGACTCTGGGTGTGTCAGTGGCTCTTATGGGGTCACTTTTTTGTTTCAGTCCCGTGACTGCTTTTGCAGGAGGACCGACCTGTATCTGTGAGGATAAATGCACAGAGGATCATGTTAATCCGGACTGTCCTATCTGCAAAGAGGACTACCGCAACTGCGAGGGCAAGGATCCCGTTATCGAGGAAAAGTGGGGACCACTTACACCTGATGGAAACATGGAACTTGTTGATGATTATGGCTCTCTTGAAGCCGGTAGTAAGCAGTTCATCACAGTCATGACAAAGAACGGTAACTATTTCTATATCATCATTGATCGTGATGATGACGGAAACGAGAAGGTCCATTTCCTGAATATGGTCGATGAGTCAGATCTTTTATCACTGATGGATGATGGCCAGGTAGCTGAGTATATTGCAGTAACAGGCAAGGGAAAAGAAAAAGAGGAAGAGCCTAAGGTGGTAGAACCTGCTCCTGCACCTGTTGAGCCGGATCCTGAGCCAGTGGTAGAGCCTGAACCGGAGAAAGATCCAGTGAATGTAAATGCAATCATGGCACTTATATTAATAATTGGTCTTGGCGCTGCCGGTGGATTCATGTATTACACATCAACAAAGAATAATAAGAAAAAGAATACAGGAATAGATCCTGACCAGGATTATACAGACCAGGATTATCTCGATAGTATCGGTAGCGATGATGATAACGACTATGAAACAGAAGAAGATATTCCAGTGACGGAAAATGAGTCTTCTGAAGAGGAGGGGCAGTGATGGCAAAGAAGTCCAGATACATTGCTTATGTAAAAGCTGTGAGAAGATCAGAGAAAAAGGAGTCAAAGGATGGAAAGAGAAGACAGGTTAAAGCAGCTGACAGACCAGCTGACTGACGGCGTGAAGGCAGTCCGTGACAGTGGGGAGTATAAAAAACTCCTTGCTGTCATGGCTAAATTCCCACATTATTCCATGAACAACTGCATGCTCATTGCAATGCAGAGACCTGATGCCACTTTATGCCAGGGCTTTGATGGCTGGAAGAAAATGGGACGTTATGTGAAAAAGGGCGAGAAGGGAATAAAGATAATTGCTCCGGCTCCATACACAGTGCAGAAGGAAGTAGACAAGCTTGATTCAAACGGAAAGCCTGTAATCGATTCGGATGGTGAGCGTGTGAAGGAAACAAAAGAGTATCAGGTCATGGGCTTTAAGGCAGAGACCACTTTTGATGTTTCCCAGACTGATGGAAAAGAGCTTCCTAAGATCGGAGTGGATGAGCTTAAGGGTGAAGTAGACAGATATGAACTCATGATGGGAGTTCTTAAGGACTTAAGCCCTGTGCCAATCGGTTTTGAAGATATCAAGTCCGGAGCAAAAGGGTATTACCACACTTCCGAGAAGAGGATAGCAATCCAGAAAGACATGAGTGAGCTTCAGACTATAAAGACATGCCTTCATGAGATCACACATGCCATGCTTCACGCAGATGCACCTAAGGAGATCAGCAAGAACAGGAAGGAACTGGAAGCAGAAGGAACTGCCTGCATTGTGCTTAAGTACATGGGTTATGACACAGATGCCTACAGTTTTCCTTATCTTACAGGTTATACAACGGATGCAGATATGAAGGAGCTGAAGGATTCCCTGAATACTATCAGGAGAACTTCTTCCAAGATCATTACTAAGATTGAGAATGAACTTAGCAACATCTATAAGGAAAGGCATCCTGAGATTGTTCCGGACAATGAACCGGTAAAAGAATTCTCGGTGAAGGAAAAAGCATCTGGTACAGATAAAGCTGACAAAGTTGCTGAGGATAATAACAAGGCAGATGATGACTGGCCACTTGTAGATGAGCCAAAAGAAAAGGTAATAGCAGAGAGACGGATTCTTGGAACAGTACGCATCCTTCCAGATGGTGCGGGTGGCAAGAAGCCGTCTCTTTTGGATTCGCTGAAACTTGAAAAGGAAAAGATAAAAAACAAAATTGCTGGAAATGGAGGCAAGGACGAAAAGGGGGTAGCAATCTGATGGGAAAGATTAAGAATCATGAAAAGTATTTGGAACTTCTGGAAGAGAATTATCTCATGTTAAAGGTGATAAAAACATCTGAAGATACAATCTATCTGTTTGAGGATTCTCTCAGAAATATAGCTGATTCGTTGCAGATTATCAAAACGGAATATGAAGGCTTTGGAGAAGTCACAGAATTAATTGATCATATAGATGCTCTTGTAGAAAGCCTGAAAAACACAGCACACTCTATGGCAAATGTTTATACGGTGCTTGGTGAGTTTGTAGAAGCAGATGAGGAGGAGAGTTGATGGGAACACCTGAAGATGATGGATGGATCAATGCCGAAGATTACGATGGATACATTCCATTTGAAAGCGATGAAGAAAATGAAAAAAGGCTTGCAGCCCTGAGGCAGAAAAAGGACGCTGAGGGCAGCGGTGATGAACTTCCATTTGGAAATTTCGAAGATGGTAGCGGAACAAAGCAGGTCTATAACAGTGATGATATTGTAGGTGACTGTCCTGCATGTGGCACTCATGTTATCGAGAGGGAGAAGGGATTCTTCTGTGATAACATGGAGTGCCATTTTGCTTTATGGAAGAACAACAGATTTTTCCAGGCAATTGGCAAAGAGATGACTAGAGAAGTCGCTGACGATCTCCTGAACTGCGGAACAGTCAAGCTGGAGAACTGTGTTTCCAAAAGAACCGGCAACAAGTTCAACTGCTATGTTGACCTGACACTTGATGAGGAAAAGAGGCCTCATTTTGAAATCCGATTTCCAAAAAGGAAGCAGTGAAGGGAGTGATATAATTATGGAACCAAGAACAGGAACACCCATAGAGAAATGGGATGAAGTTAATGGAAACATACAGGCTCCGACTCAGATTGCTGGAGCAGAACGTGATACAAATGTAATGCCCATGGTAACGGGTGACATCTCACAGGGAGAACGCTTTACGCAGCTTCGTGAGTCTACCGGTATGAACAGAAAAGAGTTTGCGGAATATCTTGATATCCCTTACAGAACCATGCAGGATTGGGAACGTGATGTCAGGACAATGCCGGCATATGTTTTTTCTCTTATCGAGTATAAGGTCAGGACAGAGTTTGGCATTAAGCTTCCCCAGGAACTTGATCCCAACACAATTGGTAATGTCAGAAG
>CAMORK010000068.1 GCA_946623755.1 uncultured Butyrivibrio sp.
CAACCCCTCATGAGTGAGGGGCAGGGGAGTTGAGGTGCCGCAGGCACTTTTTTATGCGAAATATAGCTTTAAGGCATTACGGTTTTGTAGTATTATATATGAGGTTAAAAGACGCAATTTTAAGGAAACTAAAGTAAAAGGGATTAGGAGTGACATATGAATTTAGAAGAAGCTAAGAAGAAACTTGAAACATTTGGACAGGAGCATGTCCTTAAATATTATGAAGAGCTTACAGACGCTGAGAAGCAGGAGCTCCTCACACAGATCGATGAGACTGATTTTGCTGTTCTTGAGAACTGCAAGAACCTCGGTAAGAGTGAGGGAAGAGGAGAGTTTAGTCCTCTTGCGGCTATGCAGGTTTCAGAGATTGAGAAGAGAAAAGATGAGTTTGCAGCTGCCGGTATCAAGGCACTTAAGGAAGGAAAGGTTGCTGCCTGCCTTCTTGCAGGCGGAATGGGAACAAGACTTGGCTCAGACAATCCTAAGGGAATGTACGATATCGGTCTTACAAAGCCTGTATACATCTTCCAGAGAATCATTGAGAATCTTCTTGATACTGTTAAGCAGGCTGACGGTTCTTACATCAGACTCTTTATCATGACAAGTGAAAAGAACAACGATGCGACAATAGGCTTCCTCAAGGAGCACAACTTCTTTGGATATCCCGAGGAGAAGATCACATTCTTCAAGCAGGATATGGCTCCTGCATCTGATTACAACGGCAAGGTATACATGGAGGGCAAGGGAAGAATTTCAACTTCACCTAACGGAAATGCCGGATGGTATGCTTCTATGCTCAAGGCCGGTCTTCGCGACATCATCCAAAAAGAGGGCATTGAGTGGATCGACATCTTTGCAGTAGATAACGTCCTTCAGAGAATCGCTGATCCTTGCTTTGTGGGTGCAACTCTTTTATCAGGTGTTACCTGCGGAGCCAAGGTTGTTCGCAAGAACGCTCCCGATGAGAAGGTTGGCGTTATGTGTCTTGAGGATGGAAAACCTTCAATCGTTGAGTACTATGAGCTCTCACAGGAGATGATGGATGCCAAGGATGAGAACGGTGATCCGGCTTACAACTATGGTGTTATCCTCAACTACCTGTTCAATGAGAAGGCTCTTTATGAGATAGCCAAGAACACACTTCCTCTCCACGTTGTAGAGAAGAAGATCCCTTATATCGATGAGAATGCAAACCTTGTTAAGCCTGAGGCTCCAAACGGATGCAAGTTCGAGCAGCTGGTTCTTGATATGATCCATGAGCTTCCTACATGCCTTCCTTATGAGGTTGTAAGAGAAAAAGAGTTTGCTCCTATCAAGAACAAAGAGGGTGTTGACTCTGTTGAGTCAGCAAGAGAACTATGCAAGGCAAACGGAATTGAGCTTTGATCAGAGTTAACATTTTGACTGATTATGACAACATAAGCTTATTGATTTAATGGGTGCAGGGACTTACAATTTTCCTAAATCTAACAAATAAGCATATAGAAAAGAGGTAACGTATGGCAATTCTTGTAACAGGCGGTGCAGGCTACATCGGTTCACACACAGTAGTTGAACTTCAGAACGCAGGACACGACGTTGTAGTAATGGACAACCTTGTCAATGCAAGCAGAAAGAGTCTTGAGAGAGTAGAAGCTCTCACCGGCAAGAAGGTTCCATTTTATGAGGCTGATATAAGAGACAGAGAAGCTCTTGAAAAGATCTTTTCCAACGAGAAGATAGACAGCGTGATCCACTTCGCAGGACTTAAGGCTGTCGGTGAATCTGTTCAGAAGCCTTGGGAGTATTACGATAACAATATTACAGGAACTCTTACTCTTGTAGATGTAATGAGGAAGCATAACTGCAAGAATATCATCTTCTCATCATCTGCTACAGTATATGGAAACCCGGCATTTGTGCCTATCACAGAGGACTGCCCTAAGGGACAGTGCACAAATCCTTACGGATGGACCAAGTCAATGCTTGAGCAGATCCTTTCTGATATTCAGAAGGCTGACAACGAGTGGAATGTAGTGCTTCTTAGATACTTCAATCCTATCGGAGCTCATAAGAGCGGAACAATCGGTGAGAATCCTAACGGAATTCCTAACAACCTTATGCCATATATCACTCAGGTTGCAGTAGGCAAGCTTCCTAAGCTCGGCGTATTCGGCAATGACTACGATACACCGGATGGCACAGGAGTACGTGATTATATCCACGTGGTTGACCTCGCTGTCGGACACGTTAAGGCTCTTGCAAAGCTCGCTCCCGGAAGCGGACTTAATATCTACAACCTCGGAACCGGAGTTGGTTACAGCGTTCTTGACATCGTCAAGAATTTCGAAGAGGCAACAGGGGTTAAGATCCCGTACGAGATCAAGGACAGACGCCCGGGCGACATCGCAATATGCTATGCTAAGGCTGACAAGGCTGAGAAGGAGCTTGGATGGAAGGCAGAAAACGGCATCAGGGAGATGTGTGCTGATTCCTGGAGATGGCAGAGCCAGAATCCTAACGGATATGAGGACTGATATTTTTATATAATAATGAATGAGCCGGTAGTCAAAATGACTGCCGGCTTTTATACTTATAGAAAAAGACATTTAGGAGCAATTCATGTTTAGACTTTGGGTGAAACTTTTTAAAGACAACCATCTCTTAAGAGATACAACAATATGTGATGACACTGTAGACACAAGAACTCACAAGGTTATGAACTGCCTTGAGAAGGCATGCTATGAAATGGATCTCTCAAAACCAATCTGGCTTGACAATACCATCAAGGACTTCCAGATTCACGACAAGTGCAGGTTTACTAAGGACTCTTTTATAGAGGAAGTGTCTTTTGACTATATGGAGATACAGATCCTGGAAGAAGATTATTAATTTTTATATAAGAAATAAAACACATTTTTGTCACAGATTGAATCTATACTAAAGCCAACAAAAAGAAAGGAAGGTACATTGCTATGTACGAAGATGACAAGAATGCACAACAGTCCACTAACGGAACAAGTTACGGCCAGTGGAATGCCAATACATCCGCAACTACAAACAACGGTCCGTACAGTGGGTACAATCAGAATTACTCCTATGGACAGAGCACTTACAGTTACAACCAGAACGGTCAGCCGACGTATGGAACTTATCAGTACAATGCCAATACTCAGGCTCCTGTAATGCCTCCACAGAATGGTGGCAAAAAGAAACATACAGCAGCCAAGGTAATCGCAGCAATCTGCATACTTGCACTCGTGGTTGGTGGTGTGGGCTTTGCATACTCAGCAGTCGCAGACAGATTTGGACTTCCTGTACCCGGAAGGGAGGAAGTGGCTGAGAGCACTGAGCAGGACGCAACAGAGGAAGTTGCAGAGAGCCAGGAGGAAGAGCCTGAAACAGAAGACAACTCAGATGTTGCAAGCAGCGACAATTCAATTGCAACCACAACTGTATCAGAGGCGTCTCTTGGTGTTGTTACAGATGTGACAGCTGTAGTAGAAGAGGTTATGCCTGCAATGGTTATGATCCACAATAACTACACAGCTTCGGCAAGCTATTTCGGTTATGTACAGAAGGAAGAGGCAACAGCATCCGGCAGTGGATTTATAGTTGGCGAGAATGATACTGAGCTGCTTATTGCTACCAACTACCACGTTATTGAAGGCGCTGACACACTGGAAGTTATCTTCACAGACGATTCTTCAGTAGAAGCAGTTGTTAAGGGAACCGATTCGGACAAGGACCTGGCAGTTATCGCAGTTATGCTTGATGATATAAGCGCAAGCACCAAGGATGCGATTAAGGTTGCTACTCTTGGAGACAGCAATGCTCTTAAACTCGGAGAACCTGCTATTGCAATAGGTAATGCCCTTGGATATGGCCAGTCGGTTACAACCGGCGTAATCTCTGCGGTTAATCGTGAGATTGAGATAGAAGAAGGCGTTACAGGAACATTCATTCAGACAGATGCAGCTATCAACCCGGGTAACTCAGGTGGAGCTCTTATTAATCTTAAAGGAGAAGTTATAGGAATCAATTCCAACAAGCTTGGCGGACAGTACGTTGATGATATGGGATATGCAATTCCTATTTCAGATGCACAGCCCATTATCGATAAGCTTATGAATGAGGAGACCAAGATCAAGGTTTCCGATGAGAACAGAGGATACATCGGCATTTCAGGTGTCAGCGTAACAGCAGAGGTTGAGGCTGCATACGGTATTCCTCGCGGCGTATATGTTGCAGAGGTTTCAAGAGACGGTGGCGCGGAAGTAGCAGGAATTGAAAAGGGAGATGTCATCACTGAGTTCGACGGAGAAGAGATAACATCAATGGATGATCTCCAGACAAGACTTCAGTTCTATGCTGCAGGAACCACAGTAAAGATCAAGGTCATGAGACAGAATGGTACTGAGTACACTGAAGAGGAATATGACGTAACTCTTGGACATGCTGCATCTACTCATGGCGGTCAGGACTCCAATGCCGGAGAAGAGGGTGAAACCTCCGATCAGTATGACGGATCATTCCAGCAGCCGGCAATACCCGGTGGCAAGAATGGCCATGGCAGTCAGAGCGAAGGCAACGGCGGCTGATAAATACAATTTAACAGGAATCAGTAAATCCGCAGACCCGGATAAAGGGCCTGCGGATTTTTGTTGTTAGAATTAACGAATACGTGGTAGAATTTTCTTAAAGTGATCTATAAAAATAACATTTAAGGAGAAAGATTCATGCACGGAAAAATCAAGAAGTTATACAGAGATATGAGTCTTCTGATGGGATTTACCATGAGCTTATGCCTTTCGATAGTAGGAACGGCGACTTCAGGGCATTTTACTGTTCCGGGATGGCTTATGAGCTTTGCTGTAAGTCTTGTCATCAGTCTTATTATCGGATTTGTGATTCCTGTGGGTAAAGTGGGAGGAGATGTCTCTGCCAGCTTTAATCTTGTGCGAGGAACCATGGCGGCCAGACTTGTAGAGAGCCTTGTTTCCAATCTGATCTATACTCCTATAATCACCTTTTTAATGGTTACACTTGCTTACACGGTTGCTATGAAGCAGAGCGGAGGTCAGGCAGGACTTCAGTTCGTACCGATGTTTTTCCACTCTCTTGTAGTCACTTTTATTGTCGGATATGTTCTTGTGTTCTTTTTACAGCCTTTCTTTATCAAGAGGCTGATGAAGAAGTATGATATTGAGGCAGAATATGGCTCGGAGAAAAGGGACGGACGGAGGAATTCTTATGCACGAGATGATCAGAAAGAGAAATAACCTTCTTGCTCAGAAGGTTATCAAGGGACTTGAGTCAAGAAATATGAAGGCATATTATGCTGCTACCAAGGGTGAGGCTCTTCAGAAAGCTCTTGAACTTATTCCGGAGGGCAGCAGTATCGGAATGGGCGGGGCAATGAGCGCTCATGAGATTGGACTTGTTGATGCCATAAAGGCCGGAGATTACAGGTTTATTGACAGGGATGCAGCTGAGGATAAAAGAAAAGCCATGCTTGATACTTACGATGCTGACTTTTTTATTTCCAGCGCCAACGCTATGACGGACGATGGAATTCTGGTCAACATCGATGGCAATTCCAACAGGGTTTCTGCAATTGCGCAGGGACCTAAACACGTTCTTTTTATCATAAGCATGAACAAGGTCTGCCCGGATCTTGACAGCGCGATGAAGAGAGCCAGAAACGTAGCAGCTCCAACCAATGCTCAGCGCTTTGGTCTTTCTACGCCTTGTGCCAAGACCGGCGCCTGCATGGATTGCAAGTCTCCCGATACAATCTGCTGCCAGTTTTTGATCACCCGCTTTTCCAGACATGAGGGCAGGATTCAGGTAATCTTAGTCGGCGAGAACTTAGGTTTTTAAGCATGGGAAAAGAGACTGTAAAAGCTGTCCTTTTTGATCTGGACGGAACACTTACGGATACGGAAAAATACTATCAGATAGCCTGGCCTAAAGCGCTCGCTCACTTTGGATACAAGACAGAGGACTGGATGCCGCTTGAACTGAGATCTCTGGGAAGGCCCTTTGCCCCCGAGAGATTTAAGCAGTGGTTTGGAGAGGACTTCGATTATCAGATGGTCCGGGAATACAGAAAAGGTATCGTTGAAGACATCATCAAGGAACAGGGAATACCTCTTAAACCCGGGGCAAAAGAGATACTGACATGGCTGCGGGAACATAGAATCCTGACAGCTCTGGTCACAGCCAATGAGTATCCAAGGGCTGAGAGATATCTTAAGAAGATAGATCTGTTTGATTACTTTGATAAGATAATCTGCTCAAACATGGTTAAGCTTGGTAAGCCTGCACCGGATATTTACTTATACGCCTGCGATGAGCAGGGGCTTGATCCTTCAGAGACTTTTGCGGTGGAGGATTCTCCTAATGGCGTTACCAGCGCATATCTTGCAGGGTGCAAGGTTATCATGGTACCTGATCTGACGCAGCCGGATGAGGAACTGATGGGAAAGTTATACAGAAAAGTAGATAAATTACTGGATATAAAAAGCCTGATCTGACGATCAGGCTTCAGACTGTAGACAAAGTCCACGGCATCTGCCGTGGATTTTTCTTTATAAAAGTGCCGGAAGTTCAGTATTTATCTGGGCTTGAGGCGCTTTTTCTGGTATAATAGAAGTATCAAAGTTGGGGATGGGGATTGCCTTTATGATGACTTCTAATACCGAAAGAAAACGTGAGCAGATGCAGTTTGTGAGCATGGATGACCTGGTACCTCAGGATCACATGCTCAGGCTTATTGATAAAGCCATAGACTGGTCATTCATATATGACCTTGTTGAAGATAAGTATTCATCAGACATGGGCAGGCCTAGCATGGATCCTGTCACTCTCATTAAAATCCCCTTCATCCAGTATCTATACGGAATCCGCAGCATGCGACAGACTATCAAGGAAATAGAAGTCAACGTTGCATACAGATGGTTCCTGGGCTTAGAGCTTAATGAGCCTGTCCCACACTTTTCAACTTTTGGAAAGAACTATACAAGACGCTTCAAGGACACAGACCTCTTTGAGCAGATATTCCAGCGTATTCTCGAAGACTGCT
>CAMORK010000069.1 GCA_946623755.1 uncultured Butyrivibrio sp.
AAAGTCCAACCACTGCTTTCTTATGATTCTTCACAGTTGCCTCATATCCATCTTTGATCCACTGGAAACTAAGATCTCTTTTCAGCCTACGTATTGCAAGGTTACACACCTGTCCTGCTCTTCCGTCAGAAACACCAAGCTTTTCACCAATTTCTTTATAGGTCAGACCCTCTTGGAATCTATACCTTATAACTTCCTGCTCTCTTTCCTTTATCATGGGAATCGCATACTCAAGCCCCATAATCTGGTCATCTGTTGGTTCCTTTTCTAATCCAAGAGCCTTAAAAATATTCTGCGGATAGTCAGTTTTTTTCTTTTTCGTCTTTACTTCTGTACCAAACGCTCCGCCGATAAGTCTTTTTATCTGATCTGCGTTTGCTACTGGGTACAACTCCACAATGTGCTGAGCAATCGCCTTACCTGACTCTGCCGGATCCTCACTGTATTTTGAAGTAACATATTCGTATTCCCACAAAGTCTCAGGCTTGGCGTAAACTGCTATTGGCCAGCCATAGAATTCACCCTTTTTGTTCTTACGCTGTCTGAAATCCTTGACGCAAAGATAGGTCTTCATCTGAAGGTCAGTAACAGCTCCGTCAAAGCCCTTTTCTCCGCCTTTAGCAAAGCCCGCTTTCTGCTTGAGGTCATTAGAATAAAGCTCATCCTCTATCTCAAAACAATCCATTATCTTCTTCTGGCGCCTTGAAGCCTTCTCATCATCCCAGAGCGCATCAAAATCATATCCATCCCTACGATAGTTTACAAAATATGGAAGCCACTCTTTGGATATAAATCCAGCCTTCTTCTCAAAGAACTTGCCATAAGCAACCTCTCCACTCCTGGCAATAAGCTCCCGCCACTCCCATGGGTCCACTTTAGGATTTCCACACCACCAATACTCAACTGCAGTACGCTCCTCAAGTGAAAATCCCGGAATATCATTCTTAAAAAGTGGCAGAAATCCTACCTCATTTATGTAATCAATTGCATCCTGAACTGTATGCAGGCATTCAGGGTCATCCCACTCAACACCGTACATAATCCAGGTTCCGTTTTCATTTCCCATTGCTCACCTCAAAGCTTACGCCATCCTCTTCTTGATCTCATCTATCAAAGAAATATCCGCCGGAAGCCACTTAACTGAATCAATGGTCTCAACATCAAGCCACTTAGCATCCTCAGCTTCTTTTAGCACAAGATCTCCTGATATCAAACTGCACCAGTAACACCGCATGGATAGATGAAACTCCGGATAATCATGTTCAATTGTACTAATATACTCATCAACGCTGATCTCTGAATCAAGCTCTTCTCTAATTTCTCTTACTAAAGCATCTTCAGGGCTTTCTCCAGGTTCAACTTTTCCGCCCGGAAATTCCCACCAGCCTTTATAATTCCCATAACCTCTGGCTGTGGCAAAAACTCTTTTACCGTCTCTGATCAGCGCAGCTACTACGTTTATTGTCTTTCTGGAAGTGTCCATAAATGCCTCTTTTCCCCAAATAATCACTCATTCAATTATATAGAAAAAAGGAATCTAGCGCTATATGAGTCGCTAGATTCCATCTATGGTTAATCCCCTTAATGTATCTGGGTTGTTGGAGGGAGGAAAGGCTGACAACTATTTGGATCAGCCTTTTTTGTGTGTTATGAAAGTTTCTATGAAAAAGTGTTGTGTGGGGTTCAAGAAGTTTTGTTCTTCTTGATGTACTCATAGTACAATTCGCCCCTTAATTGAGCCTTAAAACGTTGTGAAAAGATTGTGTCCTTCCGCCGTACCCAAAATGTAGTAAGATATCAAAGTAGAACAAATACATTCAAAGATTAAATGGAGTCATTACATGAAAAATAAAGCACTGTTCTTGGCAATTGCTATTGCACTTACTTTGAGCGCTTGCTCCGGCAAAACCATCACCACAGATCAGAATACTGATTCAGAAGCAGTAGCCGTACTTACCAAGTGCCTCGATGGTAAATGCTACCGCAGAACTCTTTTGCAGCTCATGGCGCAGAGCATGCACCAGATGAACCATTGAAAGTTTCTCGCCTCTGTCCGCAGCGCAGGCACAGGCATTTAAAAATACAGTCTTGATCACGCTTCCGGTAAAGGTCTTAAACTGGGAAGCCAGGTAATCAAAGTCGATATCCTCATGAGGGATCTTGTCGGTCAGGCAGCTCTCCCAAATCTGGCGCCGCAGCTCCTCATCGGGATTCTCGTAGTGAAGAGCGTATCTGATTCTCCTCATAAAGGCAGAATCGATATTCGTCTTAATATTGGTGGCCATTATCACAACGCCGTCATAGGATTCCATTCTCTGAAGCAGGTATGAAACCTGGGTGTTGGCGTATCTGTCCTTGGAATCGTGCACTTCGCTCCTTGTTCCGAACAGCGCATCCGCCTCATCGAAGAACAGGACCACGTCCGACTTTTCAGCAAAAGCAAAGGCCTTCTCAAGGTTCTTTTCCGTCTCTCCTATGTACTTGTCCACCACATTGGAGAGATTCACCTGGTAAAGCGGCAGTCCCAGCTCGCCGGAGATTGCGTTTGCGGTCATTGTCTTACCGGTTCCGGGCGGCCCCGCCAGCAGTAGGGAAATGGATCTTCCGTATGGGTAACTCTTCCTGAGTCCCCACTCATCCAGTATCACGCCGCTCTTCTTGATACTGGTTATCACGTCGTCAATAACAGCTCTGTTCTCGGGTTTAAGCTTGACATCATCTAGGCGGATATCAGGATAGATGATCCTTCCGACGCCTCCGGCGACCTCTCTTTCCGCCCTCTGCATGCATATCTTTGTGAAAAGAGCTGTCTCCTTATCTCCAATTTCTTTGGTACCCGGACTTCTTTCCAGGAAGCCCTTTACCAGCCTTGAGATCTCACTGGCGTTTAAGTTGTAGCGCATCGCAAAGCTCTCGGCATCGAGAGAAAGTTTATAAAACCCTGCAAACTTCTCCCACAGGATCTTCCGC
The DNA here is from genome assembly GCA_946623755.1 of uncultured Butyrivibrio sp. GTDB lineage: Bacteria > Bacillota > Clostridia > Lachnospirales > Lachnospiraceae > Butyrivibrio. The sequence goes on from CAMORK010000069.1 coordinate 2,971, forward strand.
TCGTCGTACCCGATGGTGATCGGAAGCTCCAGAAGAAGATACTCGCCCATATCCGGCTCAGAGAGGAGCTGTCTTGTTGCATCTGTACACATGACCACGGGAATACCTGCATCCATAACTGGTCTGAAAGCCATGTATTCCAGCATTTCAAGATCCCTCGTAAGACTGCCGCTTCCAGCTTCAGCAGGCCCCTTAATGAACCCTTCGGAGATCCCGTAAAAGCATATCCCGGCCTCATCAAATCTCGCCTCTCTTATTAGGGCCTCAATATACTCATCAATGCGCTCCCTCCCGCATTCACTCAAAAATTCCGGAAGGTTAACAAACAGGAAGTCCTTTTTCAGCTCACAAGCTAGCTTCTTCGTAAGGAACCTCCTTCCGCCCTTTCCCGAGAGCTGAAGGGTCCGTCCTTTCTTTTCAAAAAAGCTGACGGCCTGATCCAGGATATCTTCATTGACATAGACGTCATTGAGCTTCTTGCCGTCCTTTGCATGGAAGAACCTGGTGGTAGCGCCCTCAAGTAGTGCGTTCATGTCATCGCTGCCAAAGAGGTAGCCATAGGACCTCTCATCCAGGGTAAGCTCCGAGTACTGCAATGGGGACTGTTTTTTATTGACATACATAAGAGTCCTTGCGCCTTCCGCAGCCTTCTGGATCTCATCCTCTGTGGGGAACTCTATGTTTTCCAGAAGGAAAGCAAGGTGAAGATTGACGCTATATCCGAAATAGGTAGTCAGATACGCCCCGAATTCCGGGTATGAAAAAAGGGCAATAGAAAGATCAAGCAGTGACTGCATGACCGTTCCGCCGCCCAGCATTTCAAGCAAAGTAAGATAACGGACTTCCTGAGGATCCGCTTTCTTTTTGTTTTTGGCTTTTTTATTGGGGTCTGCTTCAACCCATTGTTTCAGATCGTCATCGGTAATCCTCGTGACAACACTCTGAAGCGGCGGAAAGCCCAAAAGCCCGCCTTTAACTCCCCTGTTTTCCAGGTAGTTATCGCATCTTAATATGATAAGACCTACAGTAGTTTCAAGAAAAGACATTTAAAATCCCCCTTCGTGACTTGCCGTTTCATCGATTCTTTTTCATCTCATACAGTTTCTCATCGGCCTTGGCTATAAACTGCGGGATGGTCATCGGATTGTCATAGTCATATCTTGCATATCCAACGCATGCTTCCAGCTTATACTCAGCCCCTGATTCTTCATTAAGTCTTGTTATATTTGAGCGTATCTGATTTGCTCTGTCCATTACCTGCTGCTCATTGTCAGCTTCCACAATAGCTATAAACTCATCTCCGCCAAACCTGGCAAGGAAAGACTTGTCCGCGGCATCAACACATGTTTCCCTCATGGCATCCGCCATCTTTACCAGTGCACTATCTCCCTCGATGTGGCCGTACTTATCATTGATCTCTTTAAAATGGTCAACATCGAAGATCATCAGATAAAGCTCTTTTCCCTGAGGTCTTGATTTCATCTTCAGTGTCAGATACCTCTGCAGTTCCTGGCGGTTATTGAGCCTTGTGAGCGGATCCGTTGAAATGCGGTTATCCGTGGCCATTAAATACTGGAACAGTATGGCACAGGTCGCACCGTAACACATGATGGGTACTGTAAGATAGAAAGACTGAAGCAGTCCGCATGTGATCGGAAGCAGCGGGAATAGTCCCATAGCTATATAGAGCTTGTGATCAACGTATCTGTTTCGGGTATACGCCCTGATGAACGCCTTAACGGATGAATACAGAAGGTACCCAAAGGGTCCCATCAAAAGAGCACCATATAACGGGCCATACGAAAGAGATCCATCATCTTCGATGATAAAGAGATAGCTTGTAAACAAGCCAAGTACCAGAATGATCAAGGCAATCCAAAAGGGAATTGCACTTATGAATGTACCCAACTTCGTCCGGATCCATGAATTTTGCTGCACGATCTCGCAGTAGATATACCACAACCATGACGTGATCAGCAGAGCAAGATAAGGGATAATTGTCGCGATATAAAGAATGGTCTTATTGCTCGCAAAAACTCCGCACTCAAATAAGACCCATATAGAATCAGTCAGAAAGTAAATGAGCAAAAGTCTCATCATTCTTATCAGGAGCACTGTGGATATCTGCTTATCCACACCTTTTTCCAGTGTAAATAGCACAGTGCTCAGGATGACGACGCACGCTATGTTTGCTTCTACATAATACAAATAATCTGCCATCGTATTTACGTGCCTCCACAACCGATGGTCACCTACATATTCAATTATACCATATTACATGTATGGTTAAATGTAATTTGGTCAAATCCTTTATTGTGTGTAAATTACCTTTAGGCGTTAATCAGCGTTATTAGTATAAAAAAATCAGCTCCAAATTATGGTTCTTCCAGGTATCTAACCTCTTTACCATGAGATATCGCGTATTCAATCTCACTTTTGGTACTCGATCCTACATATCCTCCAACGTTAATTAAGTATATGGCATCAGCCATATCGATTTTCCTCTTGTGCATATCATCAAGCATCTCTTTTGTTTTGGTAAGAGCACCCTCGTCCATGTTCTCCCAGACTTCCTGATCGCCGGAATGCCCAAAGAGCCCCACGCTGATAACAATGTTACCTTCAAGAGTAAGCCTCTTTTGTGCCTCCATGAACTGTTCTTTAAACCTGGTACTTCCACACAATGCTATTACCGGATACTTCACCTGCATATTTTCTCTCCTCACAAATATAATCCCAGCTACAATCCCCGCAGATATCACCACGGATACCCGCATCAATTATCTTATCCTTCACAAGACCTATGGACTCTGCAAAAGAGATCTCGCTTCCATCGCCAATTCCACAGCTCTTAAGCACGTCGCCATCGTTCAAGCCTCATAATCCAGGCAGCTTCTGATCTTTGTATAAGGCCTAACCTTGGAATCAGCTGATAACTCATCTTTCAGTGTCCATAAAATCACATGCTTTACCATTTTTGTCCTCCATTCACGCCCATAGTTTTGAACATCTCCATCAAAAATCTGTTTTATTTTCCACATAGTTCCTGAGCTCTTTTTTGCATACATGAACATAAGTACCCTTTACTCTGCTTTGCTACTTCAAATGCAATTTCTACAAGCGGTCACATGACAGATTAACTATGTCGTCCCGGCAACGCTCCATAAACTCTTCATCATGAGTTACAACAATGATCGTCTTCCCTAATTTGATTAGATCTTCCAGATCTTCACATTTCTTTCTTGCCATATCGATTTTCTCCTTCTTTTCTGTATTTTCATCTGCCAGAGATTCTATGTAAGCATCAACAATCTCCGTATCCACTATCGAAGTTTTCCGTAGTGGGATATTGGCCTCAATTTCCTGGCACAATCTTACGAAGCCCCAATAACTCATTCCGTACATCCTGGCTCCGTCCTGATAGGAAACAAAGTTCCTGGATCTGCCTTCACAATATTTGTCTAGATCAACTGGTGGTTTTGGTCGATTCATCTTTAAGCCTCCTTCTTTGGTGGCCAAGATGTGTAAGAAAAGAAGAATATAAAAAAGGACATACACATTCTTCTTTTCATCTGAAAAATGTATATGTCCTTAATTAGTTAGATTTATAAATGCTTCTGGAGTCAGGCAAGATAACCGGTATTATCTTCTCATGATCAACTGTTCCTCATGAATCTGAATCATTTTTTGCCACATTTTGACAACACTAAATGACTCCAATAAGCGAATAGAGCGGAAGTCCGCAAGGTGCAATCTCGGTACTGAACGTCGTAGAAGGCCGTTGAGCTCCAAAGAAATCGTAGTACTTTTAAGGCACGTTTGGATTTATTTGGACGTTTTTACCTCTCCATGGTATCTCGATTCCCCTTGGTTCACTTAGAGCTCTTGAGCGTCGGGACAGAATCAAGGTAACTCCTTATTATTCCCTATCAGCCCTTATTGTGCCGGATTGGGCGATTTTAGGTATTCCTTGC
>CAMORK010000070.1 GCA_946623755.1 uncultured Butyrivibrio sp.
ATACGGATTGTGCCTGTTTATTTACAGTTAATGCCTGTTTTATTGAGCAGAAGTACCCTCTCCTGTAACATCAAAGAAAAAATAAATGGAGAGGAAACTATGAAAAGAAAAATACGAAGCATCTTTGCTACTGCCTTGTCAGTCATGGTCCTGGCAGGCTGCGGCAACAAAGCCCCAGAGCCTCAGGTCAGTCCTGCGGCCACAGAATACAAGTGGGAATTTGCCATGAAAAACACAGGTATCGATGAATTAAAAACTGAGTGTGACCAGAAGGGTTCAGTCGTATCCCTGGAGTACGACACTCCGGCTTATGCAGTCAATGATCTGCTGGGGCTTAATGAGACAATTCACAAAAAAATGAGTGTATATCTCCCTTACAACTATGACGAGTCACAAACGTACAATGTTCTTTACCTGCTCCACGGAACGGAAGGCGACGCAGATGGACCCATGGAAGATTTCTGGCTTGTACAGTGGGGTTCAGAAACCTTAAACGTACTGGACAACATGATAAAAAACGGACTTTGCGATCCCCTCATAGTTGTATGTCCCACCTACTATTCAAGGGTAGACGGTCATGAACTTGGAGATAACGAAGCAAAGGCACTTGCTGAAAAGAGAAGCGACAGCTATATTTATACTTCCGAAGCTGAAGACGGCGGCGAAGTCGACAACCCTCAGAACATTTGGCCTGTATACTTCGGTCAGGAACTCAGAAACAATATCATCCCCACTGTAGAGAGCACATATAGTACTTATGCAAGGAAAGATGTATCGGAATCGAATCTTGTGGCAACAAGAGATCACAGAGCATTCGCAGGATTGTCAAGAGGTTCCATGACAGTTGCCCGTTCTGGTCTTACCGATAATGCTGATATCTTCGCATATTTTGGCAACTATTCCGGAATATGGCAGGAGTTTGACACATTCAAGACAGCTCTTACACAAGATTATAAAGACTATCCTATTAAGTTCTGGTACAACGGAAACGGTAAGATGGACTTCGCAAAACCAAACCACGATGAATTCATGGATAAGGTAAAAGCTGAAATGCCCGATACCTTCACAGACGGAGAAAACTTCGCATATGTGGTTCTCAAGGATGGCGCGCACATATATAAGAGCTGGTTAGTGGATTTGTATAACTCACTGCTGGTATTCTATAAATAATCACATATAAAAGATAAAAAGTGTCTTACAAGACTGTTGTAAGGCACTTTTATTTTGCTCAGGTCATTTTCTGTTATGAAACGCAGCAAGTGCGTCAATTAGAGGCTTCTTTTTGGATCTGCTGACACACAGCTCATTTCCGGCTACCGTTACCGTTCCGGCACTTACTCCCTCTACATAAGCGAGATTGACCAGACACGACTTGTCACAGGCAAAAAATTTGGGATCGCCCAGATCCTTTTCCGCCTGTTTTAGTGACCCCCTCACCCGGTAAACATCCTTTACAGTGTGATAATATACATCATGTTTGTTTACTTCCACATAAATAATATCATCCAGTTCAACTGTAATAGTGGCGCTTTCGGTTCGGATCATAAGCATAGGCCTGGTACTCTCGGGAACAAATCTCAGAGCTCTTTCAAGTTTCTGACTGAACCTTTCATACTTAAGCGGCTTTACTATAAAATCCGTAGCAGCAACTTCGTAGCCTTTAAGAGCATACTGGGCAAGATTTGTGACAAACAAAAGAACCACTCTCTCGTCCAGATCTCTTAGCTTCCTGGCCGCAGTCAGCCCATTCATCCCCGGCATATCAATATCCATCATCACTATGTCATATTCAGGTTTATAATTTGTCAAAAACAATTCAGGAAAAGCAAAATCGCTGACAATAAACTGTTCCTTAGATGCCTGCTCATATTTCTTCAGATATTCCTTAATTGTGCTTCTGATATTCTCATCGTCATCAATGATAGCTACTTTTTTCATTGTCTTTCCTCTTTGCCTTCCATGGGGATCAGTATATTCAGATAAAAGACATTATCCTCAGCTCTGGTATTCAGGCTCCCGCCGTATTTTTCGGCTATCATTTTTATACTGGAAACCCCATATCCGTGGTTAAACTCATCACCTGTGGTAGTTTTGGGAAGGCCGTCTTTAAACTGGAGACTTCCTTTAAATGCGTTTTCAGTCTGGATAAAAAGAAGCTGATTTTCCTGATGTATTCGAATATATATTGATCTTTTTGAATGATCCTCAAGGATTCTGACCGCATTTATTGCATTGTCTATGATATTCCCAAACATGACATAAAGATCAGTGACATCTATAAATGAGAGCTTGTCCCCATCCACCATGCACACAAAGTCAATATCATGCTTTTTACAGTAGCTGTTCTTTTCAGTAAATATGATGTCCAGGGTGTCATTCCCTGTATGAATCGCACTATCAAAGCTCTCCACCAGTTCCATAGCCTCTGAAATATGCTTCTGGTTATCCTCTCCTTTTGAAAGAGCCGAAAGCTGATATTTAAGGTCATGACATTTGCGGTTTATTGCGTCCACAGTGGACTTTGACATTTTATACTGTCTTTCTTTATCGCTGATCAGCTTTCGTGCAATTTCAAGTTCATTATCCCGTCGGTCTATATGAGTGATATCAAACTGAACAAACACACAAAGTACACAGGCGATAAAATTCCATATTATCTCAGCCAGTGCGTACCTTGTATAGCTGTGATGCATTATGTCGTCGTGGAGCATGCCCAGAGTCCAGGGCTGATTCATCAGAACAACTAAGATTCCAAAGGCTACAACTCTGATGGTTGCATTTTTGCGAAGCTGTGGAATACCAAAGCCTCTTCCTCCGAGGCAATGAAACCCCCAAAAAACAACGGCGTCGCATACAAAAATAAGTACATACCATAGAGCACTGACTTGGCCATTGACATCATGTGCCAGATAATGTGGTGAAAAATACGATATCAGCGTATTAAGAAGACTTGATATCCGTTGGATAATATAACCTGCACTGACTATATACAGCACCTGAAGAATGTTGGTAACATAACACCAATACACATAAAGAAATGAAACAAGCACTATCGGAATGTGAATAACAAGGATAGATGGCTGATAAAACGCTAAAATAACAGTGTATATAATGGTGAGTACAGCGCATTTACAGGCACCGGAAAAGAAATCTCTTCGTCTTTCAAGTCTGGCGCAGATCATCGTGGTAATGACAGCCATTTCCGATGCATATATAAACATGATAATGGAAAGTTGTAAGTTCATAATTGTCCTCTAAAAAATTTTACCGCAAACGGCTAACCGGTACAATACCGGCTAGCCGCACGTCATTTCAGTATACTTTTTTACTATTCTCAGATTACTGATGCTGAGGGATTGTGCTTACAACAGCGTGTGAGTTTGTATCAACCTGGATTGATGAGAAATCAGGCTGGAAGGAAGGAAGAATGTCAGCATCCTCAGCTGATGTAGCCACGACACCGTTCAGGTTCTGAACAGCACTTGTGGGTGCCTGAAGAGATACAGTCTTAATTCCGTCTGCATCAGCCTTTTCAGCTGTGTACTTTCCTGTATAGAAGGTTTTTGTATAGAAAACGATAGCGCCTGAAACCTGGTTTACAAGGAATGCGTCCTCAAGAGTATATGTTCCGTCACCGTTAAGTACCAGTCCGACATGGTTTGTTATAATGCAGTCTCCTTCATAACCGGCTTCAACCCAGTCAACTTCACCTGAGTAGTATTCAGCTGCAGAGCCGCTTCCACATGCAGCAAGTGACATTACCATAACCATTGACAGTAGAATTGCTAAGAACTTTTTCATTTTAAATTTCTCCTTTTGTTTTAATTATTTGTTTTCTATTTTTGTTACCTGTTTGTTTTTCTTCTTCAGTCCAAAGAAGATCAGAAGTCCTCCGGCAATTGCCAGAAGCGCTGCAAGTGCGCCAACTGCAAACTTCCATGGGGCAATACCGTATGTTACTTTAGTTCCATCAGACATACCGTTCACTGCATTGCTGTTAAGAGTAAGATAAGCGATGTTCTTTACAGCCTGACGCATTACCTGCTGTGTACTTGCGTTGTTTGTATCCTTAAACTTCGAAGGAAGTGTTGAAATGTTAGCAAGAATAAGGTCGTTTCCGTTGGACACAGCCCACTCACAGTTCATGTACTCTGTTCCGTCGTAGTCAGTGATCACGCATCCGGTGAATCCCCACTCTCCGCGAAGCACTTCGTTAAGGAGCTCTGAGCAGCCGCCTGTCCATACACCGCCGAGTCTGTTAAAGCTGGACATAACACCGATGGAACCGCGCATATTCTTGTGCTGCGTATTGCCATCTTCATCGAGATACTCAAGGTCTATAACAGGCTCTTTTACCGCAATCTCAAAGGCCTTGAGGTTTAGTTCTCTCATTGCCTGCTCGTTGGACCATACTGTAGGACCATTATCATCCCTGTGAGTCTCCACATCGTTGAGTGCAAAGTGCTTGACGTAGCAAGCAAATCCTTTCTGCGTTGCACCCTGTATTGTGCCCGCACAGGTCTTTCCTGAAACAAGCGGATCCTCTGAATAGTACTCAAAGTTACGTCCGCCGAATGCTGTTCTGTGAAGGTCATTTCCTGGTGCATACCACCCTGACACTTTACCAAGAATAGCTTCATTACCTACTGCGTTTCCATATTCTATTGCAAGATCAACGTTCCATGTTGCAGCAACCAGTGTTCCACAGCAGTTGAAGTTTCCGGAAGCAGAGAATCCGATTCCTCCATACTGCTTAAGTCCTGCAGGTCCGTCTGTGGCACCGCTCTTTGGCAGTCCAATGGATCCAAGAGGAACTGTTCCCTGGTTTCCAGCGCAGATCAGATTGTTCATATCCTTGACACTGAGCTGATCAAGGAGTTCATCCCATCTGGGATCATCGTATGCAGCTCCTCTCAAAGCTATCAGCTGCAGCCCATTGTTTGCACCGGTTTTAGGGGCTGTGTCTGCTTCATCATAGTAATCAGGCTCGTAAGTACCCATTTCTTTTACCAGCTCATCCGAAGCCGTAAGATCTGCTGCTGTAGGAGCTGTCGGGAAGGTTCCTTTAAAATCCTTTCGACTGAGAATTGTCGCTTTTCCTTCCTCAAAGTGGTCGTTCATCCAGCCAAAACGCGTAACAGCTGCTTCAACTTCATGGTTCTGCTTCCACTCATCAGAATAGTTTACATATTCTCCGGTCTGTGCTTCTATCTCCGTCTTTCTTGGGTTTGACTGGTCATAAACGATCTGTTCCGGAACGTTTAAAGCCCATTCACAGTTATCTCCGTAAATCTCATGTGCATTCTTTCTTACTGAAATAATGTAATTACCTTTATCAAGCACATAGCATCCTGCATTTTTGTAGTCGAATGATGCCATATCTTCTTCATTAAAGGACACCTGATAGTCTTTTGTCTCACCTGCATTTAAGAGGTCTGTCTTAACATATCCTGCAAGTACAACTTCCGCTTTTTCAACAGCACCGTCATATGGTGCATGGAAGTATACCTGGACAACATCTTTACCGGGAACAGATCCTGTATTCTTTACAGAAACAGTTACGGTAATCTCACCGTCCTCTTCCTGAACATCCTTGATCTGCTGCTCAAATGTTGTGTAGCTGAGCCCGTAGCCAAAAGGATAAACAACTGCTTCGTCATAATCTATGAAGTTATCAGCAGCTGCAGTCTCATAATAGCGGTATCCAACATAGATGCCTTCCTCATACTCAACTGTGAATCCCTCATCAAGATTGCTGTAAGCCTTTGTCGTCGTATTTGGAAATGTTGGATCTTTGGTGAGATCTCTAGGCCATGTATCAACAGTATGACCTGAAGGATTAATCTGTCCTGCAAGTATTTCAGCCAGTGAGACTGTTCCTCGTGAACCTGGATAAGCGAGCCATACTATCGCATCCACATTCTCATCATCGTTAAGTTCTCCAAGCTCCATTACGTTTGAGCTGTTCACTACAACAACGACATTTTCAAAGTTCTCTTCAACGTGCTTTAAGAGTTCTTTTTCCTCATAAGTCATCTCCAGCTGATGCTGACCGTTCTCATAATTTTTGGTCTCTGCCACGTCTTTTGACATCGCAGTCTCCCCTGATGAAATAGAACCTTTGAGGTCAGTTGCAAAATCAAAGCCCTCACCGCCCTGTCGTCCGATGACAACAATAGCTGCATCACTGTACTTTCCGTAGGACCCTGTAACACTTGTTGTATAGTAGCTCATTGGAAATTCTCCAATGTAATAAGTTGTTGCATCCAACTTATCCATGGCGTTATAGCCCTTTTCAACCTTATCAAGGTTATCAGCGTAAAGCTTTGTCAGCGTGTCGTTGACCATAAAGCCCTGATCGCCAAGCGCCTGTGCCAAGGGTGTGCACTGTCCTTCATCTCCGGCACCTGATCCTGTTCCGCCCCAGGCCGTATCAACACTGCGTCTTCCGAAAAGCGAAACACTTTCATTTCCCTTAAGCGGAAGAATCCCGTTGTTCTTCATAAGTGTGATACCTTCTTCAGCGATACGCCTTGTCACGTCTTTCGCTATCTCATCAACACCCTCCGGATCTGTTTTATCAGGTGAATAGTACTCTGTATCCCAGTTTTCACTGCCGGGCTTTGTCACAACCTTGGGTTTACCCATACCGACATAAGTATCAAGTACGCCGGCGAAAAAGTTTGCAACTGCCACAACAGCCACTGCAAGTACTAAAAGAACGCTGCCAATGGCAGTCATCACCTTGCCGGAACCGCTCATTCCTTTCTTTTTCATTGCTTCTCTCCTTTGAAATATTATTGATATAACGTCAGTATAGGTACAGCAAAGAAAGCAGACAACGGATTCGGCACTAACGGTAATAAAATTGGCATCAACTGCAAACACTCAGCAAAAAAG
>CAMORK010000071.1 GCA_946623755.1 uncultured Butyrivibrio sp.
CCGTAATCCTAGATATAGACTGGGATTGCGGCTTTTTAGGTGTCAAAGACGGGATAGTATTATCGCGGAAAAAAGGTGCTTTTGCCACAACCACAAGTGTTATTTAATTCTAATTTTAGAAAGGTCTGATTCTCTTTAGAAACTATCTGTATACCACAAAGTACCCGCCGTAATCATCTACATTGTAGCCGCTTAAATCCCCGAAAAGCTCCAGTTCACTACTTGCTACAACAAAGATATCGGAAGCATATTTTTCGTCCGTAACATTCTCCGGAAGTTCAAATATAAAGTTGCCGAATGACCTGGCTACCCTGAACTCAGCATACGGGTCCTTGTACTCAACCGTCTGATAGAACCTGTACGGATCATAGTCAGTATAATAAAGAGCCAGCATAAATGGCGATGAAAGTCCCTCATAGGTGGACCTGATCTGTCTCTCATCTCCTGCGATGTCGTAAGCTCTTGCAATTGCATCACCGTATCCCGGCATATAGATACTGATGGCATAGTTGCTGTAATCAGTAAAGTAGTCCTTGGTAAAAGACAAAGCTCCTATCAGCAAAATGCCTGCCAGTGCCACAAACAAAACTCTTGCCTGTTCGAGAATAAATCCTGCTCCCAGGACAAAGAAGAAAATAAACGGAATGAACATCATCACAAGTCTGTTGATATCGGGAAGTATCACGATATCCAGTATCGCAGTACCGATAACTGCAGAAACAAAGAGCATGATCCCCATTCTGTACTGAATACTAAGCTGCTCTGTTCCTTTTTTCCCTGTAACAGCATGTTTTATGCTGATAAAAAGACCTATGAAAGTAATCGGAAATGTAAATTCAAAAAGTGAAGCATATCCCGGATAGAAATGTGCCAGAGTATGACTTGCATCTCCTACAGTGACAGCCAATAGCATCGACTTTAAGTTTCCAAGCGCAGTTCTGAAAAACGAACCATCCAGAGCTATGAATGCCTCTCCTGTCCTTGCTGCAGTAAATTTGTTGAAGCAAAAGTGCTCTGTTACTATCTCCGGAAGTCCCAGATAATTGATGGCATAAAATATGATCAGCGGAAGGAACACAATAATAAAAGTCACAGCTGCTGATATAACTCTTTTCCATGAGAGTGCCTTTATCTTTAAACCATAGGCGCACATTACAAGAAGAAGTATCGGAACAACAATAGTCGCAGCTCCGTAACTGTACATACACAATGCAAAGGCCGCTGAACTGAGGCAGTAGAAAAAACCGCTGTTTTTCCTGACTCCAAGCATGAACAGCCAGAATGCCAGCATCATGTTAAAAGGCATGATATTGCAATCAAGGCTCCATCTGGATAAAATGACGTGCCACGGACATACGGCCAAAAAAGCAGCCCCAAGAAGTGCCATTTCATTTCTGAATTTCCTGCCCTCCATCACGATCCTGATAACAGCGTAGAAAAGAGCTACCGTCAGGATTCCGCATACAGCAGGGATCATCCTCAGATTCCTTATAGACGGGCCAAACAGTGAAATTGAAATAACATTCAGATAGATAAGAAGCGGACTTCCTCCGCCGCATCCCCAGGTGATCGGGTAAATCGGCCAGTGATATCCGTTTCTGTCAATTCCATAGGTTGCAAGTGTATAAGCATCATATCCGATGGAAGCCTCATCCTGCTGAAGGCCTAAAGGAATCTCACCAAGTCTGTACAACCTTAGAACAGCACCCACTACCATGATCAGAATAAAGATGATCCGGGTGATTCCATCCCCGAGCCCCTCTTTCTCGCTCTTTTTGCCTCTGAAATATAAAAATACAGCTGCCACACCCATAAGGATGTAGGCAGCCGTAGCTATATAGTTGTAATAATCGATCAGTCGCATTATTGTACTTCCTTTTTATCTGGCGTGCATAGCAGCATTCCAGTCAGTAATCCCCATATATGATGCAGCCCTGTTAATATAGGCTCCTGCGTTTGCACCGTTCATCTGCTGGAAAAACTCCCAGGAAAGCTTATGTGAACCGTCCTGGCTTGAAAGACCGACAGCAAGTCCCTGCGACATCTCAGCAGGATAATCAGTCTGTCTGTTAAAGGTTATCAGCTTGATGTACTGATTGGTCATGCATCTCTGGTAAGCATAAACTATGGCAGCTGCCTGCGCTTCCTCTCCCTGAGATGATGTATATCCGACCTCCGTCAAAAGAACAGGTCTAACAGCACCCTTAGTGTTTCTCAGGGCCGGCTGACACATGTAATCTGTCAGCTGCTCTATATTTTCCATCGAAATATAGGGTGTGTCAATACTGTGAGTGATCATCGAAGGCTTCTTGGGAGTCCAAAAGCTTGTCCAGTTCATGGGATAATTGTACGGATGCGCCGCAAGACACCAGTCAATGTTGCCCTCAGCCGAAATACATGCATTGATCGCATCAAGCGTACTCCTTGAGGAAAAATAGGTTCCGTTGTTTTTCCTGGTCCAGTTATGATCAAGGCTTATACAGACATATGCGTTGGCATTTCTGCTCTTAATGGCATTGTAACATACTCTGACTGAATCGGCGTATAGCCGGGCGTAAGTCTTTTGATCGGTAACCCCCGAATAATTCCAGGCATTCTTGGCATTTATCTCATTGGCTATTACCCAGTTATCAACCTGGCCGAAGCCGCCCTTGCCGTTATACCTGGCAGCCAGATATGAAACTATTGCCTCAAGATACTCAAGTCCGTTGTCTTCGGAAGTGTTCATAAGATAGTATGGAGCTCTGCCGATACCGCCTCTTGCAGTGGGTGATATCATGAACTCCTTGCCGGCTGAATATGGATTAAGAAGAACAATGGTCATGCCTATTCCCTGATTGGTACTGGTTCTTATACAGTGATCATACTGGCTCATATAAGATGAATCAAAGTAATAGGTCTTGCCGTTATAGATGTACTTAATGCCCTGGTTTCCTCCAATGACATCAGTGAGATTTATGTTGTAAGCTCCCTGCTGAACGCCGAGCTGAACAACCTCATTATTGCCGTTTCCTATCTTGGCACCGTCGAGGATAAGTCCCTTTTTGCCGGTGTTCTTTCTGGTCTGAGAGCCTTCTCCTGCCAGCGCCTCGGGATTTGTAATGTACTTGGCACCTGCCACGGCAACAAAAGCTCCGCTCTGTTTAACAGCAACCTGGAACTTGTCATACAGTCTGAAGTTTGCAGTCTGAGCGCCAAGTGGCACAGAAAACTCAGCACTGCCCGAAATTGGAAGTGACGCAATAGGTTCGCCCTGTGGTGCTTCCTGATATGGTTTTTCGGCAAACAGATAGAATGCCCCGTCATCACTTGACGGAAGATCCGATGCCGAAACATTTACTATAACATTTTCTCCGGAAATAGAAACAGAATTGATGGTAACTGCACCGTTTCCTGCAGCCTCTGCTCTAACAGACATAGAAGAAAAGACACTTAAAACAAGGGCAGCTGTTGCAGCTGCCATGGAAAGTGATGAAAAGATTCTCTTATTCATGTAGCCCCTCATTTCAATATTTTTTATCACCCAATAATGTAATGATACCGAAATTTGGGGTAAATATCAATTAATAATCCACCTTCATCATACACAGGCCCTGAGGTGGCGCGGTCGGACCGGACTTCCGCCTGTCACATGCATTTAAGATATCCTCCATGTCCTCAGGTCTTATATTTCCATATCCAACCTCTAATAGAGTTCCTGTGAGGATCCTTACCATATTCTGCAAAAATCCGTTGCCATGGTAATAGAACCTGATATAGTTTCCGCTCTCCTCAATGTTGATGGTATCCACACATCTTACAGTGGACTTTTTCATCCTGGTATTTCCGCAAAAACTTTTAAAGTCATGAGTTCCCACAAGTACGGCTGCTGCCTTTCTCATGGCTTCTACATCAGGTTTATTCTCCAGTACAGTCACGTACTTCCTGTCAAATACAGGTTTACTCTTTCCGTACCAGCAGGTGTATCTGTAAGTCTTGCCAATGGCATTGTATCTGGCGTGAAATCTCTCAGAGCAGGCCTTTACTTCATTTACACTGATATCATCAGGCAGATACTCATTCATGTACTCCTGTATTTCCTCTTCGGTCATATCAGTGTCAAGAACAGCATTGGCCGTCATTGCTCTTGCATGAACACCGGCGTCGGTTCTGCCGGCGCCGATGACATTAACAGGATTATCAGAGGAAGAATCAGTCATCCTGGAAAGAACTGATTCAAGCTTACCCTGAATCGTCATATCTTTCCCGGGCTGTCTCTCCCAGCCATAAAATCTGGTCCCGTCATAACTTATGATAAATTTGTAATTGCGTTTCATACTCTTAAGCCTCAATCAAGGATTTATTATATGATTTCAATCTTAACATAAACGCTGACAGCCTTGCCATCTCTTATAGCAAGCGCATCATCACCTGAAACTGTACTTCCCTTGAAAGTCCTGGTATCTCCGTTTGCAAACTCTACGGAGATCTCCTTGATCTCGTACTGTCCCGGAATCACATCACTCTTTGCATCAATCTCATAAGTGATATCTGTGTCTGCCAAAAGTGTGCTCTCTACAGTGTACTTACCCGCCTCGTCCTTAATAAGATACTCGGGAATTGCAGGAGCCGGAGCAAATACCAGCTTGTCATCCTCGCACTTAAAGATATTCTTACCAAAGAACATGAGCTTCCACATGCTGATAAACTCAATTGTTGAGCCCGAAAGTCTTGCAACAAAGCCCTTTCCGTGGATAGCCTTGTTAGGGTTCATGCTGCTGGCAATAAAGGATGAGTTTTCAAGTGTGCTTCTTCCGTAAACTTCCTTGTCAAGGAATGGGATAGCCTGGTTCTTAAAGTCCTCAAAGAACTCGCTGTAGAGTCCGCTCCTTAAGAGCTCAAGCAGATACTTGTACTCCATATGAAGCCAGATTGATTCATTCTCAAGCCATCCGGGTGTGAAGGACTTACATCTTCCGTATTCAAAGCTTGCGTTCTCAAGAGAAGCATTAACCTTGTACATGGAGAGCTTTTTATCAAACAGGTCACTGCTCTTGATCCTGTCGTAGATCTTTTTCTTCTCATCGTAAGTATTCTCAAGTTTAAAGAATCTAACTGGTCCCTCAAGGAAGTAAGGAACATTCTGAACCTTGAAGCTCTTAGGATAGATTCCGTCTTCCTTCTTGTCATACTCAGGAACCTCGAAGGTGAAGTATCCGGGAGCAATTCCCTTGCCGAGGTCAAAGGCCTTGGATACACCCTTTTCAAGTCTCTTTTCCATAAGGCTGAGGATCTTAACCGCATCTGCACAGCTGATGGTCTTCTCATGACCGGAGAGCTTACCGTAAACCTCATCTCTGTAGCCTTCAAGGGCAGCGTTTCTGTTGTCCCAGAGTTCAAAGTCTGTGGTGAACTTCGTCTCGATGTTCTCAAGACTTTCGATAAATTCTACAGAATCCTCAGGAAGTGTAATGTCGGCACCAAACTTTTCTATCGCATTCTTAGTAAATCTGATCATCCTAAGAAGCTCATAGCTCTCGTTCATGGATGATCCGAACATACCAGGCATACCGTTTAAGGCATCGTACCAGCCGGGCTTTCCACCCTCCATCATAACGCCCATTCCTTCGGGATCAAGGGCTGCAAACTTGCAGGCAGACAGAAGGACAAGCTTTGACAAAAGACTCATCTCAATGTCCGTACCATCTGCATAGGTCTCAAAACTGCCTTCCTTTTTGGCGTTGTCTCTCTTAGTAAGATAGTAGTACTGACGAAGGCCTCCCTCAGTCTCCTCATACTTCTTGTGTCTTGGGAGGATTTCTACCTTTGCCTCAAAGGCCTTAACCCTTGTGTCTACCAGAAGCTCTTTTTCCTTGTCCGGATAAACCTCAAGGAAGTCCTCAATAAGATCAAGGTTGTAGGTCCAGTGATCTGACCAGTAGCCCTCACCGAAGTCACCGTTGATAGTCTCTGTAGCTTTCTCCATTACCCTGGAAAAGATTTCTTCGCACTCTTTATCGGAAATACCCTTAATGGAGTCCTTGATTGCAGAAACAAGCTCACCCGGTGTAAATGGCTGTTTAAGCTCAACTTCGCCAAGGACATTCGGATTTACATTAAACCTGAGCTGTTCAATCTTAAGCGGATTATAACCATCCATCTGGATAAGCGAGTAGAACCTCTTTATGTTCTCATCACCGACTATGCGGCTGAAGAATGTATCGCATCTTCTGTTCTGGTTGACGTCTCTGAAGTTACCATTGCCCTGTGAGTAGAACTCAGGTGACATTGAGAAGTAGTTGTAATCTCTCTCAAGATCGCCATGCTTTCTTGAGTAAACATAGAAGGTATGTCCTCCGGGAAGTGAAATTGGCTTACCTCCTCTGAGCACGTTATCCATGTAGTTATATCTTGTGTAGTCATCAAAAGCCTTGTTTGCAGTTGATGTGGCAACATCTTCGGTAAGCTCGTCTGTGAGCCTCTCAGCCTCATCAAACTTCTCTTCAAAATACTTTGTATCAATATTTCTTGTAAGGAAATCATCGAAGATATCCTTGTTTCTTACCTGTCCGATGAGCTCATAAAG
>CAMORK010000072.1 GCA_946623755.1 uncultured Butyrivibrio sp.
TGGCGTGGAAATCGCCTGTAAAGTGTAAGTTCAAATCTTCCATGGGAACAACCTGGGCATATCCGCCACCTGCTGCTCCGCCCTTGATACCAAAGCATGGTCCAAGTGATGGTTCCCTCAGTGCGATAACAGTCTTATAACCAAGTCTGTTAAGCGCATCTCCAAGGCCGACACTGGTAGTAGTCTTGCCTTCTCCTGCGGGGGTTGGATTAATTGCAGTTACAAGGATGAGTTTGCCTTTCTTGTTTCCTTCGATCTTTTTAAGATACTCTTCGGTAAGTTTTGCCTTGTACTTGCCATAGTACTCAAGGTCATCCTCGGTAATCCCAAGTTTCTCAGCAACCTCTCTGATGTGAAGCATTTTAGCTTCCTGTGCGATTTCAATGTCACTCTTTACAGCCATACCAATCCTCCTACTTTGAATCCTAGATGATAGTTAACTTTCTGATCCATTCAGATAATCATCAAATTCCTGCTTACTCATTAGTACTTTCCTGGGCTTGGTGCCCTCCTCGTCTCCTACAACGCCCGCCTCACAGAGCTGATCCATGATCCTGGCTGCCCTGTTAAATCCAATCTTGAACACGCGCTGAAGCATACCGATTGAGGCTTTTTCTTTTTCTATAATAATGTTCCCTGCCTGAACAAAGTACTCGTCTCTGTCTGATCCTGCATCCCCTGAAGATGATCCTCCGGCTCCGGAGCTCACCGCCATGTTATCGATTGAATTCATGGCCTCTTCATTATAAGTCGAATCCGTTGCCTGATTCCTTAAGAAATCAGTAACCGCCTGCACTTCCTTGTCTGATACGAAAGCACCCTGGACTCTGGCGGGCTTGGTGTAACCCTGAGGGTAAAAGAGCATATCGCCCTTTCCAAGAAGCTTCTCAGCACCGTTGATATCAAGGATTGTCCTGGAATCAACACCGCTTGAAACAGCAAATGCAACACGGCTTGGCATATTGGCCTTGATAAGACCTGTAATAACATCTACGGATGGTCTCTGAGTGGCGATTATAAGATGAATGCCCGCAGCTCTCGCAAGCTGAGTAAGTCGGCAGATTGCATCCTCAACCTCATTGGCAGAAACCATCATGAGGTCGGCAAGCTCATCTACTATTACTACAATCTGCGGAAGCACTGTCATATCGGGATCTTTACTGTCAGCTGCAAGTTTGTTGTAGCCCTTAAGATCCCTTACTCCTGTGTCGGCAAACTTCTTGTATCTGTTTGTCATCTCAGCAACAGCCCAGTTGAGCGCAGCAGCAGCCTTCTTGGGATCTGTTACAACGGGGATCATAAGATGAGGAATTCCGTTATATACAGAAAGTTCAACAATCTTAGGATCGATCATGATCATCTGCACCTCTTCAGGCTTAGCCTTATATATGAGGGACATGATGATAGTGTTTATACATACCGATTTACCGGAACCTGTAGCACCTGCTATAAGAAGATGAGGCATCTTGGCAATATCGGTCACAACAACTTTGCCGGCAATATCTTTACCTACTGCAAAGGCAAGTTTTGATGAAAAATTCTGATACTCGGATGATTCTAAGAGATCTCTTAAGGCTACAGCCTGATTCTCCTTGTTTGGCACTTCGATTCCCACAGCTGCCTTGCCTGGGATAGGTGCCTCGATCCTTATGTCACTGGCTGCAAGATTCATCTTGATATCATCTGCAAGTCCGACAATCTTGTTTACTCTGACTCCGGCTTCAGGCTGAAGCTCGAATCTTGTTACGGAAGGTCCCTGACTGATATCGGTAACCGTAACATTAACTCCAAAGGTCTTAAGTGTCTCCTGAAGCTTGACCGCAGTCTCCTTAAGAGCTCTTGCAGAATCGGCGTTCTTGTTCCTGACACCCTTCTCAAGAAGATTAAGAGGCGGGAAAACGTACTTCTTGGGAACGTTTCTCTTATGCTTCTCAATCTCTTTTTCCATACCCGGACTTGTAGTATGAGGGCCGGGGCCAAGATTTA
The DNA here is from genome assembly GCA_946623755.1 of uncultured Butyrivibrio sp. Classification (GTDB taxonomy): domain Bacteria; phylum Bacillota; class Clostridia; order Lachnospirales; family Lachnospiraceae; genus Butyrivibrio. The sequence continues at coordinate 1,987 of CAMORK010000072.1, forward strand.
CGGAAGAAGGCCTTGAGCCATTAATTGTACTGTCAGCTCCGGCACTTCTTGAAATATGGTCCTGAGCATGGATCACATAATCACCGTTCATGCCGTTTCCGAGGTGCTCAGCATGAACAGGAACATCCGGCAGAATATCCTCCCCTGAATCAAATTCATCTGTTGCTCTGGCAACAAGCTTTTTCATGGAAGGTGAAAGCTCCTTGACCGGTTCGGGCTCAGGTTCAAAGTTATCCTCATCCCTGTAATCCGGCTCATCATCCATCTCCGGCTCATCATCCATCTCAGGCTCATCATCCTCTTCAGGCTCATATCGTCCGGCGGATTCTATCTCTTCTATAGCTTCAGTACTGCTTTTTAGAATAATCTCGTGAATATCGTCATGGAACTCATCCTCGTCCGGTATAAAGATATTCTCTGATTTGACTTTTTCCTCATTGTGAAGCCTGATCTCTCCAAGCTCGTCGCCGTCATCATCCTGCTTATCCAAAGCAGTGTCGATCATTACGCCGCTGACTTTCTTTTCCATGCGAAGGATCTTTTCATCCTCCTTCTGCTCTATGGCAAGGCGCCTCTCTTCCTCAATCTCAGCACGTCTTGCTTCCATCTTCTCGCGCCGTTTCTCGGCATAATCCCTGTAGTTGTCAGCTTCCTGCCTGGTCTTGTCAATGAGCTTTCTTCCGCCCTTTTTAAGTCCTCCCACAAAGGACTGCTGGGTTACGACAACTATGGATGCAATTCCTATAAGAAGTATCAAAAGAGCTGTTCCCGCAAGAGACAGATATTTGTAAGAGGCATAGGCCATTGAGCCCGCAAAAACACCGCCACCGTTCTTTAATTCGCTGGCTTTTGAATAGATATCTTTAATTACATAGGATTCAGAAGACTGTGGTCTGCCGGTCAAAAGCTCTGCCAGCATACCGATCACAAAGAATAAAACCACACCTGCAACAATCTTGCGAATAGATGCCATCGATCCAAAATTGGCTATTCCGACCACAACAGCTGCAAGTATAACAAGAGGCGCAATATATGCAGTTATGCCGAACAACCCAAATAAGACACCGCTTACTGCGCTGCCAAGTGCTCCGCATACACCGAAATTACAAAGAAAAAGAAATATGGTAAGAGCAATCACACCGATAACTATCAGCTCGCTCTTTAAAGAATAATCCAGCTCTTCCTCCCGTACATTCTTACGCCTTGATGATGTACTTTTAGACCCGGATGATCTTCTTGTAGATCTCCTGGTAGAATTTCCCCTCGTATTTGCCACTATATCCTACCCGTCACAAAACTTTCTTTTATTAATTCGATCTGTTAATTATACGTAAACAGACCTTAGATAGTATACCATTTTTATATCCTTTATGCTATACTAACAACTGATTTAAGTTTAGCCCAGATAAATAGTGAAGGAGAACATAATGGAATTTACACAGGAATTGGAAACCGGCACATTTAAGATGATCGGCAACACCGAAACTTCCCTTAAGATCAAGGAAGTTGCTGAAAAATGCCGTCTTGTCAAGACAGATAACGGTGTAAAGGTAGAACTTGCTTATACAGGTCCTAACGCCAGCAAATATATGCAGTACGTTGAGAAGCATAAGGAGGAGCTCACCAAATACCTCATGCATCCCGATGAAGCTGATCTCTTTGAGTGGATGGAAACATCACATCAGAATCCCACCACTCTTAAAAAGCACGAGAAAGAGCATCTTATCCTCTATGTAAACTTCGATCCCGAAACACGTATGGTTCTCACAGGAATCGCTGATGAGAATGTAACCATGAAGCTCGGATCACCTCTTATGGAAGTTAACGTAGACCAGCTTACACGTAATGAGTTTAAGCTTGAAATCTATAACATGCTTCTTCTTGCCGATGAGATTTCAGTACTCATGGGTAATGCAGATCTTCGTAAGATGGCCAACATCCAGATCGTTAAGACTTATCTTACAGAGATTTACGACAAGTATCACGAAAATGTGTAATATGATATAAGCCAAAAAGCAAATAGCAATCAGGTGCTTGCACACTGATTGCTATTTATTTTTTGGCTGAACACCCTATTTTTTTCACTCTTTCGCCACAAAGAGCGTTCCAACCTTTTTCTTCTCAATTACATCGTAAAGTTTTTCCGGATTTTTGCCGTTTGTAACAAGTACATCTATTCCATGAGAGGTGGCAAGTTCTGCAGCTTCAAGCTTGGTGATCATACCACCGGTTCCGCGATTTGACCCGGATCCTGAAGCAACATTTTTAAGTTCCTCAGTAATCTCCTCTACCCTGCTGATAACCTTGGCATTTGGATCAGTCTTGGGATTGCCGTCGTAGAGTCCGTCAATATCAGAGAAAATAATAAGCTTACTTGCCTTGCAAAATACTGCGACCACTGCAGATAACATATCATTATCCGAAAAGAGCTTTTTCTCAGATTCGATTTCCGCATGGCTGACAGAGTCGTTCTCATTTACTATCGGAATAATGTGATTCTCAAGGAGTGCATCAAAGGTATTCTTTAAATTCTCACTCCTTACAGGATCGGTTATATCTCCGTTATCGAGAAGGATCTGACCTACCATTCTTCCGTATTCGGAAAAGAACTTGTCGTACAGATGCATAAGCTCTGTCTGGCCTACAGCAGCTGCAGCCTGTTTCATTCTGATCTCCTTGGGCTTCTGGGCAAGCCTCATCTTATTAGCGCCTACGGCGATAGCTCCCGACGAAACAAGCACAAGATCATATCCGAGATTCTCTACTCCGGAAAGAGCTCTGCACAAATGGTCCAGTGCTCTTATGTCTACATTGCCATCTTCATTTGTTATTGTGGATGTACCAACCTTGACCACAATTCTCTTTTTACTAAGTGTCATGGCTCTCCTCTTAAATAATTTCACACTTTAATTTGTTAAAAAGCACATATCCCTATTATATAACTGAAGTCCGAGAAATCAAGAACTTAATTTCCGGGACTTGAAATTGGAATTAAAAAAGTGTATATTGGATTGCGTGCAATTTAATTTAGGATTTTATTTGAAATATCTGAGGATAAATTATGAAGACTAAAGCATTTGAAGCAATTGATATGACTGTAGGAACACCCTGGCAGCAGATTCTTAAGTTTACTGTTCCAATGCTCCTTGGCAATGTTGTTCAGCAGTTATACAGTACGGTAGACAGTATCGTTGTCGGAAGATACGTTGGCGATAACGCTCTTGCTGCTGTAGGAAGCGCTGCTCCAATCCTGAACCTTCTTCTGGTTCTGTTTATAGGAATAAGTATGGGCGCTACGATCATGGTAGCCCAGTACCTTGGCGCAAGAGACAGAAACGCTCTATCCATCACCATCGGTAACTGTGTGACCCTTATCCTTATTGCATCTGTTCTCATGACAATAATCGGTGTTGCAATTGCAAGACCGATGCTGGTACTGCTTAGAACGCCGGATAGTATCCTGGACTGGGCGACAGACTATCTTGTCATTCTGTTCCTCGGCAGTATCGGACTTGGTTTTTACAATATTTTAAGCGGTGTTTTAAGAGGTCTCGGTGATGCAATGTCAGCTCTTATATACCTGATTGTTGCCAGTGTCATAAATATCGTACTGGATATCTTATTTGTAGCAAAGCTGGGACTCGGTGTACCGGGTGTTGCTCTTGCAACCATCATCGCTCAGGGCATTTCAGCAGTTCTTTGTATAGACAGACTTCGAAGAATGAATGATACCTTTGATTTCGGTTTTAAGTACTTTAAATGGAACGGACAGTACGCAGGACAGATAATAAGACTCGGCCTTCCTTCCGGAATAACTCAGGCTATTTTCTCAATGTCTATAGTCCTTGTACAGTCACTGACCAACACCTTTGGAGAACAGCTTATTACAGCCAATGTAATGGTTCAGCGTGTTGACGGTTTTGCGGTTCTTCCAATCTTCTCTTTTGGTTCAGCTCTTACTACGTTTGCAGGTCAGAACATCGGCGCAGGCGATAAAGAAAGAGTCGAAAAAGGTTCACGTCAGGGTCTTTTCATGTCACTTATGTTCTCGGTACTGATCGTTGCTGTTATCCTAATCTTTGGAAGACACCTTATGGGAATCTTCACTGATACAGAAGAGCTTATCGATCTTAGTATGCATATCATGAGAATCCTTGCAGCAGGTTATTTGTTAATGGCCATAATTCAGGCTCTTACAGGTGTCATGCGTGGAGCTGGCGATACTGTTACTCCTATGTGGATCTCTATCATAGAAACATTTTTCCTGCGTATGCCCCTTGCTTACATCATGGTATACCTCACCAAGTCAGAAACTCTGCCCCGGGGCAATCAGGACATGATCTACTATTCACTTATAATTGCCTGGGCCATCGGCGCAGCCATGAGTATCCTATTCTACAGATTTGGCAAGTGGAGAAATAAGGCTGTGGCTCTTTAAAAAAAAACAGACAAACAAAAAACGGCTCAATTGAGCCGTTTCAGACTGTAGACAAAGTATATTGTGATATCTTTACTTTATGGGTATCATTGAAA
>CAMORK010000073.1 GCA_946623755.1 uncultured Butyrivibrio sp.
AGAAAGAGAAATTCATCTCCCTTATGGATATTGCGCTCATGGGAATGAAGAAGCTTAAAGCTGACGGCAAGCTTACAGATATGGAAGTATCTGAAGAGAACAACGCCTGCACGGTTGTTGTTCCTGTAGAAGTTGATTACGGTAAGGGACCAAAGACAGAGAACTGGCTTGTGTTCTTTAAGAACGAGACCCATAACCATCCAACAGAGATCGAGCCTTTCGGTGGCGCTGCAACATGTCTTGGCGGTGCTATCAGAGATCCGCTCTCAGGAAGAGGATATGTATATCAGGCTATGCGTGTAACCGGTGCTGCTGATCCTACAGTTCCCGTTGCTGAGACCATGAAGGGCAAGCTCTCACAGAAAAAGCTCGTAAGAGGCGCTGCTTCAGGTTACTCATCCTACGGTAACCAGATCGGACTTGCAACAGGTTATGTCAAGGAAATTTACCATCCCGGCTACGTTGCAAAGCGTATGGAGATCGGTGCTGTAATGGGCGCTGCTCCTCAGGAGCATGTTATCAGAGAGAGCGCAGATCCCGGTGACATCATCATCCTTCTTGGCGGACGCACAGGAAGAGACGGCTGCGGCGGAGCTACAGGTTCATCCAAGGCTCATGATTCAAAATCCCTATCAAGCTGCGGAGCTGAGGTTCAGAAGGGTAATGCTCCTACTGAGAGAAAGCTCCAGAGGCTCTTCAGACGTCCTGAGGTAAGTGAGCTTATCAAGAAGTGTAATGACTTCGGTGCCGGCGGAGTTTCCGTTGCCATCGGTGAACTTGCACCCGGACTTGATATCAATCTTGACCTTGTGCCCAAGAAGTACGCAGGTCTTGACGGAACAGAGCTTGCCATCTCAGAGTCACAGGAGAGAATGGCAGTAGTTATAGCAGAAAAAGACAGAGAGCAGTTCCTTGCTTATGCTGGAGAAGAGAACCTTGAGGCTGTTGAGGTTGCGGTTGTGACCAAGGAGCCAAGGCTTGTTCTTAACTGGAGAGGCAAGAAGATCGTTGATATAAAGAGAGAGTTCCTTGATACTAACGGAGCTCATCAGGAGACTAAGGTTAAGGTAGAGATTCCTGCCAGGGAAGATAACTACTTTGAGACCATCGCAAGCGAAGGCGCAAAGGCAGCGCTTGCAGAAGGCGATGTTAAGAAAGCATGGCTCTCAGAGATGAAGGACCTCAACGTATGCTCACAAAAGGGCCTTGTTGAGATGTTCGATTCATCAATCGGTGCCGGCTCGGTTCTTATGCCATACGGCGGTAAGTACCAGCTCACCGAGACACAGACCATGATCGCTAAACTCCCTGTTCTTGCAGGTAAGACAGATACAGTAACCATGATGAGCTACGGCTTTGATCCATATCTTTCAAGCTGGAGCCCATACCACGGTGCAGCATTTGCTGTAACAGAGTCTGTTGCGAGGATCGTTGCCAGCGGCGGTGATTACAGAAAACTCCATTTCACATTCCAGGAGTACTTCAAGAGAATGACGGAAGATCCCACAAGATGGAGCCAGCCTTTTACAGCGCTCCTCGGTGCATTTGATGCTCAGCTCAAATTCGGCATCGCATCAATCGGTGGTAAGGATTCCATGTCAGGTTCCTTTAATGAGATAAACGTTCCGCCTACCTTGGTTTCTTTTGCAGTAGACGTAGCAAGCCTTAAGGATGTCATCACACCTGAGCTCAAGAAGAGCGGCAATAAGCTTGTTCAGTTTATTCTTCCTAAGGATAACTATGACCTTCCTGATTACGACAAGGTTTGCGCACTCTTTGGTAAGGTAAAAGAGCTTATGGCAGCCGGCAAGATCGTATCAGCTTACGCAGAGGATGCATATGGTATCGCAGCGGCAGTAAGTAAGATGGCTTTCGGCAACGGTCTTGGAGTTAAGATTTCAGATAATATTTCTGCAAAAGAGCTTTTTGCCAACGATATGGGCAACATCATTGCAGAAGTTCCTGCAGAGTTTGTTTCTGATGCACTGAAAGTTGCAGGGGCAAGAGAAATCGGAGAAGTAACAGATGACGCTAAATTTGAGGCATGCGGAGCTGTTATTGAGCTTGAAGAGGCTCTTTCAAGCTGGAAAGAGAAGCTTGAGAAGGTATTCCCTTCAACGGTTTCAGATGATAAGAGTGAGGTTAAGTCTGACCTCTTTAAGGCAGACAGCATCTATGTTTGCAAGAACAAGGTGGCAGAGCCTACAGTATTCATTCCTGTATTCCCCGGAAGCAACTGTGAGTACGACTCAGCAGAGGCCTTCAGAAGAGCAGGTGCTAAGACCGATGTAAGGATTTTCAGAAACAGGGATGCTCAGGACATCAGAGAGTCAGTTGCAGAGTTTAAGAAAGCTATAGACAATGCACAGATCATCATGTTCCCAGGCGGATTCTCAGCCGGAGATGAACCCGACGGAAGTGCCAAGTTCTTTGCGACAGCCTTCCAGAACGAGGAGATCAAGGCAGCAGTTGAGGATCTTCTTGATAACAGGGACGGACTGGCACTTGGTATCTGTAACGGATTCCAGGCTATGATAAAGCTCGGACTTGTACCTTACGGACATATAACAGGACAGACTGAGAATTCACCTACACTTACATTTAACACCATCGGAAGACACATCTCCAAGATGGCATACATAAAAGTAGTTTCCAACAATTCACCATGGCTTTCAGGAGCAGAGCTTGGCGGAGTTTACACCAACCCTGCATCCCACGGTGAAGGAAGATTTGTTGCACCGGACGATGTCCTTAAGGATCTCTTTGCTAAGGGACAGATCGCAACCCAGTACTGCGACCTCGACGGCAACGTAACCATGGATGATGAGTGGAACATCAACGGTTCCTACATGGCCGTAGAAGGTATCCTTTCACCCGACGGTCGCTGCCTCGGTAAGATGGCTCACTCAGAACGTCGCGGCGACGGCGTAGCCATCAACATCTTCGGCGAGCAGGACCTTAAGATCTTCGAATCAGGCGTAAAGTATTTCAAATAATACGCATCGTCGGGGCTCACATAAATTTGTATGTGAGTCTCGACATGCCGGGCACTGCACTGAGCCCAGAGCATCAATCGCTGCGTGCATAGGCACTTACGATTGATTGGTCTCAGCTCCGTGGCATGTCAAATCGCCTCACATACAAATTTATGTGAGCCCGGCCGATGCTTACGTATTGGGAATATTGAGGCATTGATTCAAATATCCCGGAATTCTGATAAATGCTAAGAATATGAATGGCTTTGATTGCGATTTATATCTTTAATAATTCTGATTGTTTTGAGTTAGTAATACATTTAGTAGTTTGTTTTTTTGTTTTGTTTTGGAGGTTTTTAATGAAGGCGTTTTTGATACTTGAAGACGGTACGGTTTTTGAGGGAAGGCATATCGGGGCTGATAAGGATGTTGTCAGTGAGATAGTTTTTAATACTTCGATGACCGGATATACGGAGGTTTTTACCGATCCGTCCTATGCAGGACAGGCGGTTTGTATGACCTATCCGCTTATTGGAAATTACGGAGTTTGTCTGGATGATATGGAGTCTGAGAAGATATGGCCGGATGCGGTTATCGTAAGGGAGATGGCAAGAGTTCCATCGAACTTCAGATGTGATATGACCCTTCAGGAGTTTCTTGAGAAGTATGAGACTCCCGGTATTGAGGGAATAGATACCAGGAAGCTGGTAAGGATCCTCAGGGAAAAGGGTACCATGAACGGGTATATCACTACTAATGAGAGCGTTACTTACGAGAGCATTAAGGATAAGCTTCACGCATATACCACAGGAGATGTTGTTTCAAAGGTTTCCTGCAAGGAGAAGGTAAAGCTTACAGCTCCCAATCCAAGGGGAGAGAAGATTCCGAAGATCGCTAAGGAGCAGAATGGCAAAGGCCTTAAGGTTGCCCTCCTTGATGTGGGTGCCAAGAGGAATATTTCCGATGCGCTTCTGGCAAGAGGTTGCGAGGTAACAATTTATCCTTACAATACAACAGCAGAGGAGATCCTTGCTGATAAGCCCGACGGAATCATGCTTTCAAACGGCCCCGGAGATCCAAAGGAGTGCGCAGGAGTAATTGAGCAGATCAAAAAGCTCTATGATTCAAATGTTCCGATCTTTGCAATCTGCCTTGGACACCAGCTCATGGCCCTGGCAACAGGAAGCGATACCTACAAGCTGCACTACGGCCACAGAGGAGGCAATCATCCGGTAAAAGACCTTGCTACAGGCCGTGTTTATATATCATCCCAGAACCATGGATATGTAGTGGATACGGATAAACTGGACAAGACAGTTGCAGAGCCTGCCTTTATGAATGTCAACGACGGCACCAATGAAGGTCTTAAATATGTGGGCAAGAACATCTTCACGGTTCAGTTCCACCCGGAAGCATGCCCCGGACCTCAGGATACAAGCTATCTGTTTGACAGGTTTATTGACATGTGCGCGTCAAAGTGAGCCATGCACGAGGAAAACATATAAGAATAAATATGCTCGCATATGTATACTTATATGTTGACGAGTATACGGCGAACGCCGCGACAACGAGGAATTGCGAAGCAATTTCGAGTATGTCGGCAGGGCGAACATAGATTTAGGAAGGATAATTTAGTTATGCCAAAGAATAAAGAAGTAAAAAAGGTTCTCGTAATCGGTTCGGGACCTATTGTAATAGGACAGGCTGCTGAGTTTGACTACGCCGGAACACAGGCCTGCAGATCGCTGAAGGAAGAGGGAGTTGAGGTTGTACTTGTAAACTCAAATCCAGCTACCATCATGACGGATAAGGATATTGCCGATGAGGTGTACATTGAGCCTCTTACAGTCAAAGTCCTTGAACAGATCATTGAAAAAGAAAAACCTGACTCAATTCTCCCAACTCTCGGAGGACAGGCAGGACTTAATCTTGGTATGGAGCTGGATGAGTCGGGATTTTTAAAGAGTCACAATGTAAAACTTCTTGGAACTACAGCCGAGACCATCAGAAAGGCTGAGGACAGACAGGAATTCAAGGATACAATGGAGAAGATCGGTGAGCCCTGTGCAGCATCAACCGTCGTTCACAACGTTGAAGACGGTGTTGCTTTCGCAAGACAGATCGGCTATCCGGTAGTTCTTCGTCCCGCTTTCACCCTGGGAGGATCCGGCGGTGGTATCGCTCACAACCAGGTCGAGTGTGAGGAAATATTAAAGAACGGTCTCAGACTCTCAAGAGCCAATGAGGTTCTTGTTGAGAGATGTATTGCAGGCTGGAAGGAAATCGAGTACGAAGTAATGCGTGACAGTGCAGGAAACTGCATAACTGTCTGCAACATGGAAAACATTGACCCCGTCGGTGTTCATACCGGAGACTCAATAGTTGTGGCTCCTTCACAGACCCTTACTGATAAGGAATATCAGATGCTCAGAAGCTCAGCTCTTAACATTATCAATGAGCTGGGAATCACCGGAGGCTGCAATGTACAGTTTGCCCTTCATCCCACCAGCTTTGAGTACTGCGTAATTGAGGTTAATCCTCGTGTAAGCCGTTCATCGGCTCTTGCAAGTAAGGCAACAGGTTATCCTATCGCTAAGGTTGCAGCCAAGATTGCCCTTGGATATACCCTGGATGAGATCAAAAACGCAATCACAGGAAAGACTTATGCAAGTTTTGAGCCTGCTCTTGACTACTGCGTAGTCAAGTTCCCACGTCTTCCTTTCGATAAATTCATAACCGCCAAGAGAACCCTCACCACACAGATGAAGGCGACCGGAGAGGTTATGAGTATCTGCACCAACTTTGAGGGTGCAATGATGAAGGCTATCCGCTCTCTTGAGCAGCATGTGGACTGCCTTACAAGTTATGATTTCTCGGACCTTGACGACGATGATCTGAGGGAGCGTCTTAAAGTGGTTGATGATCAGAGAATATGGGTTATAGCAGAGGCGCTTCGCCGCGGCTTCAGCCATGGTGAGATCCATGAGATCACCATGATCGACCTCTGGTTTATAGACAAGCTCCATACACTGGTCAAGATGGAACTCCGTCTGCTTCGTGCAGGAGAGAGGAATACAGCAGGAAAGACCGGCACTCTCGAAGATGCCAGGAAGGCTATAAGCTATGACCTTCTTCTTGAGGCAAAGCGCCTTGAGTATCCCGACAGCGTAATTTCCCGCTTCACAAGATTTGATGTTTCCGTGTTAAAAGAGCTCAGGGACTTTTATAATATCAGGGCATCCTACAAGCTTGTTGATACCTGTGCAGCTGAGTTTGCTGCCCAGACACCGTATTACTATTCGGTTTACAACGGACCCGATTCAGAGGATGAAGCCCGCTTAAAGGCATCAGATAAAAAGAAAATCCTTGTTCTTGGTTCGGGACCCATCAGGATCGGCCAGGGTATCGAGTTCGACTACTGTTCTGTACATGCAACATGGGCATTTAAGAAGGCAGGATATGAGACCATCATTATCAATAACAACCCTGAGACTGTAAGTACTGACTTTGATATAGCTGACAAGCTCTACTTTG
>CAMORK010000074.1 GCA_946623755.1 uncultured Butyrivibrio sp.
GAGAAGGCCTGGCTTATCACCGTTGCATCTAATTTAAGTAAGAATAAGATCAAATACAACAAGGTCAGGGAGGCAGATGAACTCTCAGAGGAACTTGTGGGAAAAGAGGAACAGGATCTTGCTTTTGTATGGGAAGCAGTTAAGCAGCTCCCGGTAAAGTACAGAGAGGCGGTCCATCTCTTTTACCAGGAAGGTTACTCGACGGGGGAGATAGCAAGAATTCTTGACCGCAAGGAGGCTACAGTCAGATCTGACCTTATGAGAGCGAGAGCACAGCTAAAAAATATACTGAAGGAGGCGTACGATTTTGAGTAAGTATCAGGAAGTAATGGATCATATTAAAGTCGACGACGAAATGAAAAAGCGCATCCTTCAGAATGTTGAAAAAAAGCTGGAGGAAGCGCCAAAGGAAGTTGTCACACCAAAACCAAAGGTTGTACCGTTTAAGAAATATGCTGCGATTGCAGCTACATTCACGGTCCTGTTGGTTGGAAGCTATGCAGTGATGCAGGCTACAGGTGGAATTGGCGGCACAAACAGCTCTACATCTGTCTGCGAACCTGTGATGGAGGAGGCTGCGTCAATGGCTGAAGAGCCGAGCTATGAAGCTGCGGATTCAGCTGCAGATTCAGCAGAGGCACCGGCCATGGAAGCAGAAGCAGACGATGCAGCATTTGAGGCACCGGCCATGGAAGCAGAGACCGGCAATGCAGCAATTGAGGCGCCGGCAGCCGAACCTTCAATGGACAAGGCAGAAAACGCAGTGAGCATGCAGCCTGTTATGAATGAAGCACAACCAAATGCAAGCGTAAGCGCAAACATGGAACCGATAGTTCCGATAGTGCTGACAGCTGTTATTGCAATATTTATTCTTGTTGTTGTAATTATATTTGTTAGAAAAAGAAAAAGATGATATAATGTGACTCCTAATGAGCAGAATGGATGATCGCTGCCGCATAAACGAAAGGGTGCGGGAGAGGAAAGTCCGGGCTTCGCAGGGCAGGATGCCAGATAACGTCTGGTGGAGGCAACTCCCAGGATAGTGCAACAGAGAGACACCGCGTAGGAATGCTTGCATTCCCTGTGCACACGCAAGTGTGCGGCGTAAGGGTGGAAAGGCAGTGTAAGAGACTACCGTGCTGGTGGTAACATCAGTAGCCATGTAAACCCCATCCGAAGCAAGACCGAAAAGAGAGCCATGAGCCGGCCCGGTTCACTCTCAGGTGGGTCGCTTGAGGCTGTTGGTGACAGCAGTCCTAGATAGATGATCATTCACGACATAACCCGGCTTATAGTCCTGCTCATTAATAGAATTTTCACACCTTCATAGAAAAAAAGCTCTTTTCATACCATATAAACATGGTAAAATGTGGCTATATTCTATGGAGGTGTTTTTTTGATGCAAAAATGGGCAAGACTTAATTATCAGCCTGCACTACCACTTAAGGGAGACAGGAGAATCACAGGCAGCAGTGAGCACATTGCTATATCCAGAAAGGCAGCACAGGAGGGAATGGTTCTTTTAAAGAATGACGGAACTCTTCCTCTTAGCTCGGACAAAAAACTTGTCCTCATGGGCAAGGCAGCTGTTGACTACGTAAAAGGCGGTGGCGGCTCGGGAGATGTCTATTGCTCCTACATCCATTCTTTGTATGACGGCCTGAAAGCCAAGGGCGTCTCAATCTATGAACCCATGATCAATTTATATAAAGACGAAATGAAAAAGCAGTATGATTCCGGAAGAGTTCCAGGAATGACAGAAGAGGTGGAACTGCCTGCAGATATGCTTAAAGAGGCAGCAGCATTTTCTGATACTGCTATTGTTATGATAAGCAGATTTTCCGGTGAGGGATGGGATCGCAGCAGCATCGAGTGCAACAACGAATTCAATCCATGGCCTCAGAGCAGGAGTATGCCTTCATTCTCATCAGAGATATTCCCGGACGGAGATTTCTATCTGAATACAGGCGAAAAAGAAATGATAAAGGCTGCCAAGGACAGTTTTAAGAATGTCATTGCGGTCCTTAATGTTGGAGGTGTCATTGACTGCAGCTTTATTGCAAAAGACGATGCCATAAACGCAGCTCTTTACATGAACCAGGGAGGAATGGAAGGCGGAGATGCAGCGGCAGACATTCTTCTTGGAGAAGTTAATCCTTCAGGTAAGCTTGCAGATACCTTTGCTGCAAGACTTGAGGATTATCCTTCAACAGAGAATTTCCACGAGTCCTTTGATTATGTTGAGTACACAGAGGATATCTATGTCGGATACAGATATTTTGAGACAATTCCGGGAGCAGGGGACAAGGTTATCTATCCCTTCGGATACGGTCTTTCCTATACAACCTTTGATATCGCAGTTCTTGGTGCAAAAGAGATTGAGGATGGCTTTAGTTTTGATGTAAAGGTTACAAACACAGGAAAAGTCCCTGGTAAGGAAGTTGTACAGCTCTACTTCAGAGCACCGAAAGGAAAGCTGGGAAAGCCTGAGAGAGCTCTTGGAGACTTTGTTAAGACAAAAGAGCTTGGAGCCGGCGAGAGTCAGCAGATAACTCTTACGGTTACAAAGAAGGCTATGGCTTCTTACGACGATCTGGGTAAGGTATCAGAAGCTGCTTACGTACTTGAGAAGGGCAGCTATGAGTTCTTTATCGGAAACAGCGTAAGAGATGCTGTAAAGACCGAATTTGCATGGGACAATGACAAGGATATTACCCTTCTTCAGCTCAGTCACAAGGCAGGTCCGGTATCCCTTAAAAAGAGAATGTTATCTGACGGCAGCTTTGAGGAACTGCCTTTGGGTGATGCGAGAGATATAAACGAATGCATATTTGAGAAGATGGAGCCCGGCACAGAAGAGGCGCTTACTCCATATGAGAGAAGCAGGCAGATGCACTATCTCACAAGACCGTTCAAGGAGGGAGCAAAGACTTTCTTTGATGTGGCAGAGGGTAAAGTTACTCTGGATGAGTTTATGGCGCAGCTTTCTGATGAAGACCTGATCCATCTTGTTGGCGGACAGCCCAATACAGGTGTCGGAAATGTCTTTGGCATGGGTAACCTTCCTGAGTACGGCGTTCCGAATGCTCAGACAGCAGACGGCCCGGCAGGTGTTCGTATTGCTCCTGAGACAGGAGTTCTTACAACAGCTTTCCCATGCTCAACACTTATTGCATGCACATGGAACCGTGAGATAGCTGAGCAGATAGGTTGCGCAGGCGGAGAGGAACTCAAGGAAAACAACCTCTGCGTATGGCTTACACCTGCCATCAACATTCACAGAAATCCTATGTGCGGAAGAAACTTCGAGTACTATTCGGAAGATCCTTACCTTACCGGAAGAATGGCTGCAGCCATGGTAAGAGGAATTCAGAGCAACAACGTCGGAGCAAGTGTTAAGCACTTTGCATGCAACAATAAAGAGACAAACAGAAAGCACAGCGATTCAAGAGTTTCAGAGAGAGCACTCAGAGAGATCTATCTGAAGGCCTTTGAGATCATAGTAAAAGAGGCTGAGCCTTACACCATCATGTCCTCCTACAATGCCATCAACGGACAGAGGGCTTCTGAGAACAGAGACCTTCTTACAGGAATCCTTCGTGATGAGTGGGGATACAAGGGAATGGTAACCTCTGACTGGTGGACAAGAGGAGAGCATTACAAGGAGATCAAGGCAGGTAACGACCTTAAGATGGCCTGTGGATTCCCTGACAGAGTCAAGAAAGCCATGGAGATGGGCGCTATTACAAGAGCAGATATCGAGCCTTGTGCAAAGCGCATTCTCAGCACTGTTTTAAAATTTGACTAACACTTGTTTGAAAGGACAACTAACATGAGCGGATACACATTTACCGGTAAAGGCGGAGACTTCAGGATTGAGAACCCGCAGCACAGCAGTGGACTTTACATTCCTGTTGCCGGCAACACCGGTCTTAGAAGTGCGGTTTCACCTGATTTTGGCGGAGACAGTAAGCTTGATCAGAACCACTTCCTTATAGCACCAAAGAGCATCTCAAATCTTCATTGCGACAGAGACACACGTAACTTCTTCTGCGTCTATGAAGACGGAATCTGGTCTGCATGCGGAGCATCTGCATGGCAGGAAGCAGACAGGTTTACTGAAGCTGAGGACAAGGTGGTTCTCGAAGGCGGACGTATGTGGCAGAAGGTCACAAGAACAGATAAGAGGAGAAACATAACCGCAGAGGTTACAATCTTTTCACTTCTTGATACTCCTTCAGAGATCATGACCGTCAGGATTACCAATGATTCCGACGAAGAGAGAGCCTTTACCCCTGTGGCTGCAATTCCGATCTACGCAAGAAGCGCAGACAACTTAAGAGACCACAGGCATGTGACATCTCTTTTAAACAGAGGCAAAGTGTGCGCAGATGGCGTTGTAGTTAAGCCTACTCTGTCATTTGATGAAAGAGGACATCAGATCAACGACACAACTTATTTTGTGCTCGGAGCAGGAGTGGACGGCGCTTCTCCAAAAGAGTTTATTGCGGATGCAGATCTTTTCCTGGGAGAGGGCGGAACGTTCCTGAGGCCAAGAACTCTTCTGGATATAGATTCTGCTTCATGGAAGAGGGCGCCGTTTAATGTAGACGGCAAAGAGATGATCGGTGCTCTTAAGTTTGATGAGGTTACACTTAAAAAGGGCGAGTCCGTATCTTTCAGACTTGCAATCGGTGCAACCACAGAGCCTGAAAAAGACATGGCATCAGCCCTTATGGCAATCAAAAAGCCTGAAGATACTGACAGGATTTTTGAGGATACCAAAAATTACTGGAACAAGCTGACCAACATCCACGTTAAGACCGGCGATGAAGGTTTTGATCACTATATGGAATGGATCACCTTCCAGCCGCAGCTGCGAAGGATCTACGGATGCTCATTCCTTCCTCACCACGACTACGGAAGAGGCGGAAGAGGCTGGAGAGATCTCTGGCAGGACTGCCTTGCACTTCTTCTTACCGATCCCGACGGCGTAAGAAAGATGATCATCGACAACTTCAGGGGCGTAAGATTTGATGGCACCAATGCAACAATCATCGGTGATAAGCCGGGTGAGTTCAAGGCAGATAGAAACGGTATTCCGCGTGTATGGATGGATCACGGCTTCTGGCCTTTCCTTACACTTAAGCTCTACATGGACCAGACGGGAGATATAGAGATCCTTGGCGAGAACACAACATACTTCAAGGATGCTCTTGTTTGCAGGGCTGAGAAGAGAGACTCGGAGTACAGCGAAGGCTACGGCGTTGTTCAAAAGGATAAAAACGGCGCAGAGTATCAGGGAAGCGTACTTGAGCACATACTTATCGAGAATGTATCTGCAATCTATGATGTCGGAGATAACGGCGAGATAAGGCTTCGCGGCGCTGACTGGAACGATGCTCTTGATATGGCAACACATAAGGGTGAGAGCGTTGCTTTCACTTGCGGATATGCAGGAAACCTTGTAGATATCGCAGAGTATATAAGACTCTATGCAAAGAGATCAGGAAAGACTACTGCGTCTGTTGCAGCTGAACTTAAGGAACTTATCTTTGCTGACGGCGCAGATCTTCTTTCATCACCTGATAAAAAGAGAGAACTGCTTATGGGCTACATGGATAAGGTATCTCATGCAGTATCGGGAGAAAAAGAAGAGATCGATTTAGAAGATATAGCCAAGGCGCTTGAGTCAACGGCTGAGTTTATGATGAATCTGATCAGAGATAAGGAGTGGGTAAAAGACTCCGAAGGAAACGGCTGGTTCAACGGATATTATGATGACAACGGAGAGAGAGTAGAAGGCGAGTTTGATACACCTGAAGGTAAGAACATCAGAATGATGCTTACAGGACAGGTTTTCTCTGTGATGTCAGGCACTGCCAGGGAAGAAAACGTAAAAGAGATCATTAAGAGTGCCGATAAGTACCTCTACAATGAGAGCATCGGCGGATATCGCCTTAACACAGACTTTAAGGCCTTAAGGACAGATCTTGGAAGAATGTTTGGTTTCTCCTACGGAGATAAGGAGAACGGAGCTGTCTTTTCCCATATGGCAGTTATGTTCGGAAATGCGCTGTACAAAAGGGGCTTTGCGAAGGAAGGATACAAGGCACTTAACTCTCTGTACAAAGCTTCCTCCAACTTTGAGGTCAGCAGGATCTATCCCGGCGTTCCGGAGTACTTTAACGCAGAGGGAAGAGGTC
>CAMORK010000075.1 GCA_946623755.1 uncultured Butyrivibrio sp.
TTCTTGCCATTTTGCTGTATCCTTTCTATTGCCAGTATCTTTCTCTGTCTCTGTCATGGCGCTTCGAGAAGTACTCTATAGCTGCATGAGCCTCTACAACCTTTGTCCGGCCAAAATCTGCGGCCGGGAAAGACGGATCATTAAACAGTTTCAAAACTGTTCTTTCACTCCACCCAAGGAGTTCCTGCAGCTCGCTTACTGTATAGAAGCGGAGTTCACTCGAAATGCTCTGTTTATGTGTCTGTGTATCTCTCATATTGACCTCCGTGTGCACCCGGAGTTTGTAATATCACGTTACTCCGGGTGGTCAATTCTTAACATCATAATGTGTAATTTCAATTAGTCTTGCTATTTCTTCGCTTTTCTGCATTTGATCTTCGCGCCGCGCTCTGCCATGCGGCAGGCTCTGGTTATCTTCTTCATGATGTCCGGCGGCAGCGTGCAGCAGTATTTCTCAAACTGATTGACATTCACCACGGCTCGCTGCTCGCAGCAGAACATCGTTTGGCGGGATAAACCACGAGTAAGCGGTATCACAACATGGGTGCACATACCGGTTTTTTTCAGCTCGGATGTGCCGGGAACGACTATCACAGATTCGGACTTCCTGTTCTGCCAGTCGCTCTGCGTGACCAGAAGAGGCCTGTAACCTCGCTGGATTCCTTTTTGGGGGTCAGAGTCCAGATTGACCGCCCCCATATACACATCTCCCCGCTCTACATGGAAGGGCTTCTCCCACTTGTTTATCGGCTTGCTCATATCAGCCTCCTGTAGAATTCAGTCTCGATATCCAGGTCAAGTCTGAAAAGGAGTTCTTCCGGATCGAGATCGCAGAGCATTCTGAACCATCTGGATTCAATGAAGTCTTCACACTCCTTCATCATGGCTGCCGCCTTTTTGTTCTCGGGATCCCTGAGCACTGCTCTGTAGGAGCGGGTGTAGTCCTTTACGGCCTGCAGCACTATGCTTTCTGCAAGTGATTCGTAGCCGTGACTGTTGTCAAAACGTATTCTTCTCATATCTGCCACCTTCACATCGCCGCAAGCAGCGCCTTTCTCATGTCTCTTATCTCCATGCGGATCTCCGTTATAGTGAGATTCAGTTCCCTGCGGATATCCGTGACAGTCTTGTCTTCGAAGATCAGCTCTTCGATCATCCGAAGCTGTATCTCCGACATGCTCATGAGTGCGAATCTCATTCCCTCATCGCCGATCCTTTCGATCCAGCTGCGGTCGCGTCTCTTCAGATATATGTAGCGGATGCCCTGTACCGTGATCAGCAGATCCGCCATCTCGCTTATCTGATCCTCGAACCAGACGAAGCCGTCTTCTCTGTAGTTATTTCTCATCGCTTCCCGCCTCCATCATTCTCACTATCAGCTCGCCGACATTGCCGTAGCCGAGCCCTGTTGTCTCGCTCAGATAGTTCGCGAAGTCAACGCAGTAGGCTCTGACCATCATGCAGCGCGTGTCATCAGGATTCTTCTCAAGCGCTCTGTTAGCCTCCGCGTAATCTCTGCAGAAGCTCGAAAGCACATTGACCATTCCGTATACGTAAGGATTGGTCCTGTAGTTGTTCTCAAAGAGTTTTGCCATTTTCTTTTTCCTCCGTTTCCGTTATCGAATACACAGGTCTCCCTGCATCTGGTGTTTCGAGTCAAAATCGAAAATCATGTATATAAGGAAGGCGTGCCAGAGGATGCAAAAAGTATCCTCAGACACGCCGTCTTACTTGTCATTGTTTCGATCCTGTATTTGTCCTCGACATCCCCAGTTCACCGGGAAACCATCAGGCAGGGATCAGCGGAATCCCTTCATAAGGCGTTACCCTTCCCCGCAGGTCTTACGGAGCCGCCCTCATTGCGTGATCCTGCATTTCTGCAGGGCTGTGACTGAGCGGAAGTATCATTGTACCCTGGGATTGTCATCGCACATTGAAGTTGCCGTCTTCCTTTTGGACCCGTGATGTTTGTCGCTCGACCTTTCGGTGTCTTGGCGCATCGGTCCTGCATGCTCGAAGCTTGTGGCCTCATATTCCAGGGCTCGTACCTGATTGAATGTGTATTCAGTTCTGTAGGTTCCCGAGAGGATTTATTTAGTCCTCTCACCTGTAGGCCACGGGAAGGCCAAAAATATGGCATTATTCAAAAACTTTTTTAAATTTTTTTATTACAGCTCTGTTTCTCTTGGATGCGGTGGACTGATCGATGCCGCTGTCATGCGCATAATCATTTATGCTGTCGCCGTATTCGTAGACGGATTCATAGAGTTCATCCTGTTTTTCGGACAGGCTCCTCCTGCCGTCATCAAATCTGTCGTCATGCCTGCTGAAGATCTGTCCGGCGCATCTGATATATACTTCTCCTCTTTCTGTGCTGAGCCACTCGCCGTCTTCTCCGTCATCGAGCGAGACATGCCTTCTGGTCTCGGCGTGATTGTTGTTGTATTCAAGTCTGTCGAGCTCCTCCAGAACGCTGATCCATTCTTCACTGATCTCAATGGATTTGTTTTCATTTGCGAATTCGTACTTGTATTTCATTTGTAAGCCTCCGTGTTTTCCGAAACGTTGATGTAACCTGCGAAAAACACGTGACCTACGGAGGTCTGCACTCAGGCAGAAGTATTGAATGTATATGCATGACTGCCATGCTCCTTTCGGTAGTGTCTGGCAGACATGCAGCAGAATCCGGGCATAAAAAATGCCCCGCACCCACTTTCGTGAGTACGGGGCTCTCTGCCCTTCTTATTTAATTGTATGCTGCTGGTCTCCCAGCATATACAGTGTAACCCGGCGAATCTAAACGTACAATCATCTTATACTCGCCTTATTCTCTTCGTAAACTCTTTGATAACTCTTCGTATACTCTCCGGTTTAATGCATGAAGTCGGCAAGTGTCATCTGCTCGCCGGTATATCTTATCGGATTGCAGCATGCAGTTATCTCCCGTTTGTATTCTTCGAATTCAAGAGCGAAGAGTATGACTGCATATTTCTTCTTCTTATAGAAGTTCTGCTCTGAGATCCCCAGCTCCTGTGCCGCCTCAGCTCCTGTGAATCTGAAGCTGGACATATAGCACAGGGTCAGTATGGATACAAACTCCGGGCCGTAATCATCAAAGGTGTAGACGTTCATCTTGACCTGATCCATCACCCTTACCATCCAGCCTGTCCTGAGTGATCTTCGGATATCCGACTCAAACTTGTTTTTCGTATACTCTGAGGCAAAGAACTCAAGCCTTGTCAGTGCCGAACTCATCTGACTGCTGATATCGCTCTCATACGACTCGCTGCAGATATCCTCAATTATATCCTCCGCATCCAGTGTATTGTTTCTGCTGACATCGCGGTAAAGCTTCAGCAGTTTCTTTCCGAACCTGTACAGGTATTCGTAATTATACCCGGCCAGCGCACACTGGTCCTTTATCCTTGTTTCCAGACTTACTTCAGTACGCATTTGCGTTCCTCCCTTTTGAATAATCCCATACAGCAATGCCTTGCCCACAAGCCAGGGTGTATCGAACAAGGGAAACGACCCGGTATCATCCTCGCCTGCTACTTTGGTTCTTACTGTATAAAAACTATCTTTGATATTCCGCAGCTGCTGCGCCGGTAAGCCGCAGCATATGCATGTGATGACTTATTATTTGTCGTTCGAACGCTTTTCATTCTGTATGAGGAGCAATGCATTGAAAGATCACGATCTCCACATCATGTAATGCCTCTCTTTTGAATGACGAGGACATTATATCTATATCAGAACGTTTGTTCAAGTAATTTTATGCATGTTTTTTTGCTGCACTCAAAAGGCGGTCAATAATGACCGCCTCGCTTCACAGAGCCTTATTTTGCTCAGTTTCAGAGCACCCCTGTTTTTCATCGATTATTATGTTTTTTTGAGCTTCCACTCGAAACAAGCATATTTTTAGTTTCCCTTTTCATTTGATGGCACGCTTTCCATGGATATGATGTTTTCATTCTCATCTACAGTAAATCTGGCGATCACATTGCCGTCTTTATCCCACTTGATTCCATGGAGATCTTCATATGTAACTGAAATAGCATCTGTCTCTATTCTTGCGGATATGATCTTCTCTTCCGGTCGCACAATATCATGAATATCAGAATGCTCATATCGCACGAGTTCACCTATGTATTCAGGAGGTTTGTTATTGATCCCCTGATCTTTGGTCCAGATTATCTGCCCGTTAACTTTCACAGTTTCCGCTTTGCTAAGATCAGCACTTTCCTTATAAAAGCCGTCTAATATCCAGTAGCTGCGCGGGTTCCTCGAATCCGATTCCATTTTGCCGCCGAGTGCAGTTCTTTTTATGGCAATATTTATTTCTTTCGGATCGCTCGTGTCTTCAAATGTAATGCTGAATCCTCCGTCCCAGTTCATCTGATATGTAAAGAACAGTCCTTCTCCTCCATCTGTTCCAAGATCATACCTGCAGACATCGTCTATATTAAGATCGGCTGGATCCACCTTTATGATATCTGCGGTGTTTAGGAACTGAAGCCCTCCGACAAATACCGCTACTACCGCCAAAGCTATCAGGACGCCTCGTATCGTTCCATTTCTTCTGAGCGTTCTAACGCCATCGCGGAATTCTTTGAAATAAAAATCCTTATCCTGCTCAATAAGGTTTTCTTCGAGCTTCTCGTCATTACGGATACTGTTCAGTTCATTTCTGCAGCTCTCGCAGTCTTCAAGGTGCGCCTCTATTAAACCGCTGGTATCGCCGCTGACGACGCCATCATGGTATAAAGGCAGCAGATCCCTCACTACCGCACAAGGCAGGTCTTTTCTTTTATCAATCATAGCCAGTTCTCCTTCCGTAACATCTCTATTATTTTCTTCCGTGCCCTGTGATATGTGACACGTGCCCAGCTCTCCGTTTTTCCGAACAGGGAGCTTATGTCTTTGAATGACAGGTCTCCGAACACCTTTAATGTGAATACTTCTTTGTACGGTTCATCCATCTCATGGATTATCCTGTGTACCTGACGAAGCAGTTCTCCATCGGCTAGTACTTCTTCAAGCTGTGGTGAACCGCCTGGCATCTGAGGAGGCTCTTCAGGCATCGCTTCAAACTGGATCTTGCCGGAACGCCGGCATTTGTCGATCCAAATATTTCTGCCTATAGAGCACAACCATGAATAATAGCTGCTCTCTCCTCGGAAGCTCTCCGCCGATATGGCTTTTACAAAGGTATCCTGAGTAATATCTTCGGCTTCTTTTTCATCTCTGCAGAGAGAAAGGATGTAGTGATAGACAGCCTGGTATTCTGCATTGATAATTTCTTCGGTTATTCTTCCGGGTTTAGCCGCCATATCGCTTCCTCCTTTCTACTTTGTTAGACGATTGAAATAACGGTTTGTTACAGAATCATGAATATAAAAAACCAGAGAAGCTCCCCTGGCTGAACATGTATTATTCTTTCTCAAGCAGAACCCTTTTCGCCTTCGCCTTACTAGCTTTTTACCTTGCTGTCAATTCTATGACTGACAAGGATCATGGCCAAAACCAATATGATAAGATGCGGTACATACATAAGCAACTCCCACCAATGTGTCATTCCCATGACCGCTACGAGCGTGCATGCTGCAACAATGCAGTAAAGCAGGAAGAATATAATCCTATATGCTTTTCTCCGGCAATATTTCAAATTCAAAAGAGCCACTATACCAAGCAGATAAGCACCGATTGTAAATGGGTTTATAAGCGCAAGAAAACCGCTGTACGCATGCATCACTACAGTTTCCCCTTCTCCGGGTTGTGACAGTTCTGCCCAAAGCAGGAATGCAGCGTAATACGCAATTATTGCGACATTCGACATTATAAGTATTTTTCTATGCTTCATTTGGATCTGCTCCTTTTATGATACTCACTGCATTTATCGCCGTAATAACTGCCAGCAGAATGAGATAGCAGACATTACACTTTAAGTCAGAGCTCCAAACCCTCATGAGATATAATCTTTACAGTGCCGCCCCGTTCCGAAAAATACTTTCTCAGCCTTTCATCTGTATCCTTAGCATTATCAGCTTCATTTACTATGTTGTCAATAAAAGACTCTGTTTCTATATCCTCTTTCTGGCCTTCTT
>CAMORK010000076.1 GCA_946623755.1 uncultured Butyrivibrio sp.
CAGAAGGTGAGAAGCAGTCTCAGATCACAGTTGCAGAAGGTGAGAAGCAGAGTAAGATCCTTCAGGCTGAAGCTGACAAGCAGGCTACGATCTTAAGGGCTGAAGCTGAGAGAGAGAAGAGGATCCGTGAGGCTGAAGGTCAGGCAGAAGCTATTAAGAGCATCCAGAAAGCTAATGCAGAAGGTATCACAATGCTTAAAGAGGCCGGAGCTGATGAGTCGGTTCTCACACTTAAGAGTCTTGAGGCGTTTGAGAAGGCTTCAAACGGTCAGGCTACCAAGATCATTGTTCCGTCAAATATCCAGGGCATCGCAGGCCTTGCAGAATCAATAAAAGAGATAGTTAAGTAATGACAAACGATTTCGCGGTTTTTAGTGACATACATGCCAATCATACAGCATTCCAGGCTGCGATTGATCATTGCATGGGCAAGGGCATTACCAACTTTATACTTCTTGGAGATTTTGTCACTGACTGTCCGTATCCTCAGAAGACCATGGAGATGATATATGTGCTGAAGCAGTACTTCAACACCTATATTATCCGTGGTAATCGGGAGGAGTATCTTTTGAATTATAAGAATTCCAGAACAGGTAACTGGAGAAAAGGCTCTGCCAGCGGAGCACTTCTTTACACCTATGAGAATCTCTCCGGCAAGGATTTTGACTTTTTGGAATCACTTCCCAATTACGGAACATATCAGGTAAAGGGAATACCCGGATTTGAATTCTGCCACGGTTCACCGACCAATACCAGTGAGCTTTTATACAGGGAAAAGAGAAACACCAAAAAAGTACTTTCCCATCTAAAGACAGGGGTTCTTCTTCACGGTCATACTCATGTTCAGGGTACATACGTATACAGGGGCAAGAAGGCAGTTAATCCGGGATCCATCGGAATTCCCTGGTACAATGAGGGCAAGACCCAGTTCTGTATACTTCACGGAAACGGCAAGGCATGGGAAGAGGAATACGTTCAGCTGGACTATAACAGGAAAGAAATCCTGAGAGAATTCAAAGAGTGCGGACTTAGTGAGATGGCTCCTGCCTGGGCTGCTGTAACCATGCATACCATAAGGACCGGAGTGGACCTTAATCAGACAGTTCTTTTGAGGGCTATGAGACTCTGTGAGCAGGAGAGAGGAACAGTAAAATGGCCAAATATTCCTGAAAAATACTGGGCTATAGCCCTGAAAGAGAACAATATTGATCTTAAGGGTAAGGATATACCCAAAAAAGAAGAGGAGACATGATGTGACGTCTCCTCTTTATGTGTCTGATCAAACTGTGGTGTCAAGATTTGTTCCGGCAGCCGTCTCCGATGTGGAAGGCTGCGCATTTTCTTCTTTTATCTTCTTAAGAAGCTCTGATTTGGTATAAGTTCCGGAGCTCTTGATGCTACTTAAGTGGCTGTCCAGAAAATTTGACTTAGAGGTCGAAGATTTTTTGGTACTTGCAGTAGTAGCACTTGAAGATGAATTGTCAGCAGCTGTAGTTGTGGAACCTGTCTCCTGATATGCTTTCAGGGCAGATTTATTACCGACTTTTTTGACATATGATTTCATCAAAGAACCATAAGCACCGCTCTTTATCTGGTTGTAGTCACCATAAAGACTGCTCATGCTGCTGTTGAGATCAAACTGGCCGTTTAAACTGCTGAAAAAGTTTGTACTCACTGTGATCACCTCCTTGATAGAGTGCCTGCCCAAAGGACAGACGCCGCAGCATCCTTGCCGCGAAAAGGTACATAATCTCTTACGAGTATTATGATACTACGCATATGTAAATGCAATTCAGTAATCATTAAAAGTGTATAAAAAAAATATATATTGCTTTTTAATCGATCGATACCGGATCTGATCCTAAATCCTGGTAGCTGTTTATATCAAGGCCATTGGAGGTTACATAATCGCTGATAACCTGTTTTTGGATCTTATTTAGGTCTTCCCGGGTGATTTTCTTGAAGTCATCATAGTGGGAGCCAAAGATTCTTTTTGCGGATGGATCATATTCGGGTCCGTCCGAAAGTGCTTCCAGGGACACCCCTTCATAGCCATCAGAGGTCTTTTTAAGATGAACTGCGCCGGTCCATTCGGAGCCTGACTGCATTTCAAGAACGCCATCTTCCTGATTGTATGAAGAGATCCAGCCGGTGAGCATCACTACTATGTCATCAGGATTCTTTTCGTCTTCTGCAAAGATCAGAGCATAAGGAATCGTGACATCGCAAAGGGAAGTATTTACCATCTCGTTATAATCCTGCAGAAGATACTGATATACTGCATATTCCTTGGATGCTGGATCGGGATATTCATAATCGGGAAGCTTGGTTCCTTCCCTTAGAACTGAGATGAAACTTTTGGGAATGTCCTGTACAGATCCATCACTCAGTGCATATTTGGTAAAAGACAGACCGTTAGCCTTTACATAATCCGCAATATTAGCTGCGATTCCTGAGTCCACTGCCTGAGGGTCTGAGGAAAGAGTAAGATAGTGATCATAGTACTGACCAAAAATATCTTTTACTTCATCATCTGTAAGCCCCTTATCCATGCTAAGGGACTCATAGTCAGAGGCATCACCTTCGCCGATGCGTCTCATGTGTATTACTCCGGGGATATGAGATGAGGATACGCAGGTAAGGGTGTCACCACTGCCTTCAAATTCAGAGATGTAGTAATCGCCGTATACAAGTACATCTTCCGGATTGGAGTCATCGACATCCACAATACTTACATAGGGTATCAGTACATTTTCGGGGGTGACTGCTTCACCTTCCCTGAATGTCAGTTGATTATAAGCAGCAGCCCACAGATTATCATAACCGTCATAGGCGTGGATCAGTCCGTATTGGAACATTGGAAGAGTTTCGCCGACATTTTCTGTATAGTCGGTCTCATCCACAGTGAACTGAAATACTTCAGCTTTATCGGTAACCATGACGATGTAAGGGTCAGCATTGGTAAGACTGATCTGTTTTCTTTCTTTTTCGTTCCCGTTTGAGTCGTAGGTTATTATGTCGCCCTTTAGGGAAGATCCGACTTCATCCATGAATCCGCCATACATTTCGTCGCCTATGATTGCAGATACCGACCATCCGACCTGACCGACGGCGTCTTCTTCGCTGTAATGGACAAGGATCAGGTGATTGCCATTTTCATCGATATAGGCACCTTCAGATGTCCAGGGCTCAGAAACTTCATCTTGCTGCTGGGTTGTAGCTTCTGTAGTACTTTGGGACTCACTTTGAGGCTCATTTTGAGGCTCCTTGGGAGTACTGCCACAGGCAGTGCAGATTACTGCCAAAATAAGTGTAATACCTAATAACTTTGACTTTTTCATAATATACTCCTTTTTGTTTTGGGTTCAGATTGCGGTTTCTGTTTTAATACCCTTGATTTAATTATGGGCAAAAAAGCTCATGTTTCCAAATTAAAAAAGCATAAAATGTATGATATAATCCTTAGTTGCATGTCTTAAACGGGTATGTGATAATAAGTCGTTTGACAAAAATTACAGGCGAAGAGGTGTGATCTTATAATGACAGAGGGATCAATTACTAAGAAGCTGGTATTATTTGCAATACCGCTGTTTTTTGGACAGCTCCTACAGCAACTTTACAATGTTGTTGATTCGGTCGTTGTTGGTAATGTATTGGGAAAAGAAGCGCTTGCTGCAGTAAGTACAACAGGAAGCCTTATCTTTTTAATGGTTGGATTTATAAACGGACTGTTCATGGGAAATAACGTGATCGTTGGTAAAAGATACGGTGCCAGGGATTACGATGGAGTTTCAATTGCCGTTCATACAGGCATCACATTTTCACTGTTCATGGGGATTGCCCTGACTGTGGGTGGATACTTCATAACTCCTGAGCTTTTAAAGCTAATGGGGACTCCTGAGGAAGTTCTTCCCAATTCCGTTATTTATTTTAAGATATTTTTCCTGGGAGGACTGGGAAATGTTGTCTATAACGCATGCTGCGGTGTTTTTCAGGCTATGGGCGATTCCAAGAGGCCGCTCTATTATCTTATGGTCAGCACCTGTGTCAATACTGTTTTGGACATCCTGTTTGTAAAATATCTGGGATTTGGCATCGGTGGCGCTGCGCTTGCCACGATAATTGCGCAGTTTATCAGTGCGTTTCTGGCATTTTACAGGCTCACCAGGGTCTGCGGACCACACAGGATATACCTTTCAAAACTGTCAATGGATAAAGATACTATTATAAAAGAGCTTAAGATCGGCTTTCCTACCGGAATACAGAACAGCGTTATTGCTATCGGAAATGTTGTGGTCCAGTCCAATATAAATGCTTTTGGTGCAGTGGCCATGGCCGGATGCGGAAGTTACTTTAAGCTGGAGGGATTTGTCTTTTTACCTATTGTGTGTATGACGATGGCACTTACTACATTCGTAAGTCAGAATCTTGGAGCAGGTAACTATGAAAGAGTCAGGAAGGGGTCGGTAGTTGGAACTGCTATAAGCGCAGGCGCTGCGGAGGTCATTGGAGTTATCACTTTTGTACTTGCTCCGACTCTCCTTAAGATGTTCTCGCAGGATTCTGAAGTTCTTGCCATCGGAACAACTCAGGCCAGAACCGAGAGCTTGTTTTTCTTTATGCTCGCTGCAAGCCATGCACTGGCAGGTATATACAGAGGAGCCGGTAAGACCACGGTTCCTATGCTGGTAATGCTCTCAAGCTGGTGTCTTCTCAGAATAACCTATATTACTGTAATGGTAAGATTCATTCCGGTTGTAAATGTTATTTTCTGGGCTTATCCTCTGACATGGTCGGTCAGCACCATCATTTTTATCATTTACTATTTCAAAGCAAACTGGATGAGGCAAGAAAAATTATAAATATACTTGAAAGACAGATTAAAAGGTGCTAATATATGTTCTTGGAGGTTAGCACTCACTTAGATCGAGTGCTAACAATTCAAAATGGTAAATTCATATAATCACATAAAGGAGGCGTTTGTAATGAAGCTTGTACCACTTGCAGACAGAGTTGTATTAAAGCAGCTTGAGGCAGAGGAGACAACCAAGTCAGGTATCGTTCTTCCCGGAGCTGAGAAAGAGAAGCCACAGCAGGCAGAGGTTATCGCAGTAGGACCCGGCGGAGTTGTTGATGGCAAGGAAGTTAAGATGGAAGTTAAGAAGGGTGACAATGTCATCTATTCCAAGTACTCAGGAACAGAAGTTAAGCTTGATGATGTAACATATATCATTGTTAAGCAGAATGATATTCTGGCAATTATAAAGTGAGTGATATAGGGACGAAAAGTTTCATTTATGGATGCTTGCAGACATATAAATGAAACCTTGAGGACCGAACATACATGAGGAAAAAAGACATGCGATTATAATGAGCATGGCGATTTCCGAATGTATGTAGGATTTCGAGAGTGAAACGGAGAAATCCGTATATCACGGAGTATATTACATTTATGGAGGCAATAAAAATGGCAAAGACAATTAAGTACGGCGCTGACGCCCGCACAGCTATGGTAGAAGGCGTTAATAAGCTTGCTGATACAGTCAGAGTAACACTTGGACCAAAAGGAAGAAACGTAGTTCTTGATAAGTCATACGGTGCACCTACGATCACAAACGATGGTGTTACTATTGCAAAAGAGATCGAGCTTGAGGATCCTTATGAGAACATGGGTGCTCAGCTTGTTAAGGAAGTAGCTACCAAGACCAATGATGTAGCAGGTGATGGTACAACAACAGCTACAGTTCTTGCACAGGCTATGATCAATGAAGGTGTTAAGAACCTGGCTGCAGGTGCTAACCCGATCGTTCTCAGAAAAGGTATGAAGAAGGCTACTGACGCAGCAGTAGAGGCTATCGGCAAGATGGCAACCAAGGTTAAGGGCAAAGAGCAGATCATGAGAGTAGCTGCTGTTTCATCAGGAGATGATGAAGTAGGACAGATGATCGCTGATGCTATGGAGAAGGTTTCAAACGATGGTGTTATCACAATCGAAGAGTCCAAGACAATGCAGACAGAGCTTGACCTTGTAGAAG
>CAMORK010000077.1 GCA_946623755.1 uncultured Butyrivibrio sp.
GCCTTATTCTAAAATAGATTTATTTTGAATTTGCAAGATTGTAACAATGATTAATAAAAAGAGCCATCCGATTTTATCGGATGGCTTTTTTTGGCTATTTATTTACTGCATATTTTCAGCATATCTGCTATCTTTATCGGACCGCCGAAAATATCAAGGGCACTGCCAACAGTCACATCTATTTTTTCTTTTCCGACTTTCTTTAAAAGCTCCAGATCGCTCAGGTTCTTAACACCGCCGGCGTAGGTCGTGGGAATCTTGCCCCAATCGCCCAGGATCCTTGCCACGTTCTCTTCAATCCCCTGCTGTTTTCCCTCAACATCAGCTGCATGAACCAGAAACTCATCACAGTATTCAGACAGCTCATCAAGCGTCTCTTCAGAGAGCTTTACCTTGGTGAATTTCTGCCATCTGTCAGTGACAATATAGTAGTCACCATCCTTTTTTCTGCATGACAGATCAAGAACAATACGTTCCTTACCCACCGCCTTCACAAGCTTTTTCACAGAGGGAATGCTGATATTGCCGTTCTTAAAGGCAAAGGATGTAACGATAACGTGCGATGCTCCGGCTTCTATGAATCCGGCAGCATTTTCGTCGTTTATTCCTCCGCCTATCTGCAACAGCCCCGGCGTTGCCTTAAGAGCTGCCATAGCCTGCTCTCTGGTCAGTTCATAGTAAGGGCTTCCCGGAGGATTCAGAAGAATAATGTGTCCTCCGTAAAGCCCCATCTCTCTGTACATATTGGCATAAAAGTCAGCGCCTTTTTCAGAGACAAAGTTCTCTGTGGCACTTTCCTTACTGTCAAGGCTTCCGCCCACTATCTGTTTTACTTTGCCATTGTGAATATCAATACAGGGCCTGAATCTCATATACTTTCAAACCTCACTGAAGTACATCGCTCATATCGTACATTCCTGCACTCTTTCCTGCAAGGAACTTAGCAGCCTGAATGGCACCTTTTCCAAAAATAGCTCTTGAATATGCTCTGTGTGAAAGAGTAACAACCTCATCGAGTCCTGCGAAGATTACATCGTGATCTCCCACAATTGTTCCGCCGCGCACAGCAGAAATTCCAATCTCTTTTACAGGACGCTTTTCTCTTCTGGTGCTCCTGTCATTAACATATTCATACTCATTATCAAGTGATTCATTGATCGAATCAGCCAGAGCAATTGCTGTTCCCGAAGGAGCATCAAGCTTCTGGTTGTGATGCTTCTCAACTATCTCAATATCAAAACCTGCTGCCGCAAAAAGAGGTGAAACCTCCTTAAGCACTTTTATCAGCACATTTATTCCAACCGACATGTTAGCTGACTTAAGTACAGCAACCTTGGCTGAAGCCTCTTTTACCTTATCAAGCTGCTCAGCTGAAAGACCTGTTGAACAAAGAACTACCGGAATCCCCTTTGCTGTGCAAAAATCAAGCAGTCCGTCAACTGCAGATGCATTGGAGAAATCAACAATTACATCCGCATCCACATTGCACTCCGAAAGGCTCTTAAATACAGGGAAGTCGTAGCTGCTCTCCCCAAAAGCATCAACGCCTGCCACAACCTGAATATCCTGATCTCCTTTGCAGAGATCAACGATCACATGACCCATACGGCCGTTACAGCCGTGCATTATCATCTTAATCATTATTTAACCTCCAGACCGAACTTTATCATCTCTTCCCTGAGCTTCTCCTGATTCTGTGGCTCCATCTCTGTAAGCGGAAGACGAAGAGGTCCTGCGTTAAATCCGATCATCTTGAGTGCAGATTTAACGGGAATAGGATTAACCTCTGAGAAAAGAGCTTTCACAAGAGGATAAGCCTTGAACTGAAGCTCACGTGCTGCCGCAAAATCGCCCTCCAGACATTTCTGACAGATCTCGTGAGTCTGTCTCGGAGCGATGTTTGAAAGAACTGAGATTACACCAAGTCCTCCTACAGACATAATAGGAACGATCTGATCATCGTCACCTGAGTAGAGATCGATGCATCCTTCTGCAAGCTGCATCATCTTGATTGTCTGTGAAATATTACCTGTTGCATCCTTGATTCCCACAATGTTCTTGTGTTCCCTTGCAAGCTTAACAGCTGTCTCAGGCAGGATGTTGCAGCCTGTTCTGCTTGGCACATTGTAAAGAATGATCGGAATATCTATAGCATCAGCAATGGCTGAGAAGTGAGCAAAAAGTCCGCCCTGAGTTGCCTTGTTGTAGTATGGAGTTACCTGAAGTACGCCGTCTGCACCGTATTCCTGCGCAAGCTTTGAAAGCTCGATAGCTGTCTCTGTGCAGTTTGAACCTGTTCCGGCAATTACCGGAATTCTCTTTGCCACCTTGTCGATACAGAACTTGACTACTTCCATGTGTTCTTTCTCAGACATGGTCGCTGCCTCGCCTGTAGTTCCACAGACGATGATGGCATCTGTTCCGTTCTGAACCTGGAATTCAATAAGTCTTTCGAACTCCTCGTAATTAACCTCTCCATTTGCTTTGAATGGAGTCGCAATGGCAACTCCTGCTCCCTTAAATATAGCCATGTTTTCCTCCTTCTTGATTAGATAAAGAAAGGCTCATCAGAAATCCTGATGAGCCGCCAAAAGCCTAACAAAAAATAACCATAATGATTAAGCTTATTGATAGCGCCCCATCTTGCGATGACAGTCATACAGCTCTTAACTGTATGCCCAAGCGTTCAGCGTACAGGCACTGAACCTTTCGGCGTATTTCCCTTTCGCTCCGTTTCAACTGCTCCTGAAGCATCAACGAAGCTACTCATTAAACACGCAACCTCTATCTAATGTCTTATGTGTTTTTTAAATAGTACAACCAAGGTCAATGCTCTGTCAATACATTGGCATTTTTTGCCATGAAGTGAGCATTATCCAAGACGTCCTCAGGCTCCTGTAACAGTGACGCCTTCAATCCTTATGGCACTGGGCACAAGAGTATTGTCATACTGTGACAGTTCCCTGGAGAGTCTGACATTCTTTATCAGCTCTGCAAGAGTGCCTGACACAGAGCCTCCACGCACAGGAGTCACCTTATCGCCCTCATGCCAGTAAGCAAGTCTTATCTCGCCTACGATGTCTCCGGTGATCGGATCAACGCTGAAATCAGAAAACTCAACCGGCTCAAGGTAATTGCCGTTTCTGAGTTCGCTCTCTGAGACTTCTCCGCCCTCTGCAGCAAAATTACTTGCTATAAAAGAATCCTGAACGCCCAGATAATAGCTGAACTGTACATCTCCCCAGAAATTCTCGGGAACATTGTTCTTTAGTATGTACATGTCACGGATCTCAGCTCCCTGAGAGTCCACAGGTGCATTGTAAGAGGAATTCGGAAGCTCTTTTACCGCTTTGATAGTAAAAGTATCTCCCTTTACATCATCGCAGATTGCCTTACCCTTCTCCCAGTCGGAAAGTCCGCGGTACTTAAATGCTGCGTGCATCTTCATGGCAAACCATTTGAACAGCTCTACGGAGTCTGCAGTAGTAAAAAGAACTGTTGCCTTTTCCAAAGCAGGTGTTGGTACTGCTGCAAGTCTGTCTTTTCCAAAGCTTAAAGTTTTCGAGATCTCTTTTACCAGATTCTCCTTGTCACAGGTTCCCGAAGTGTACATGCGGTAAAGCTCAATCTCATGATCTTCGTTTCTTGCGTTTACAACCACCTCAACTGTAGAAGACGGGTAGCTTACTGTGACATCGATGCCCTCTGAATTTACATAGCGTCTTGTACAGCTCTCGGCAAAGATCTCATATGAATTGATATCCTCTCCGCTTGTCTCGGGGATCTGCTGCATTACCTCAATGAAATCTCTTGCCATCTGTGCAGGGTCAAAAGACTCTCCGCCTCCCTTAACCGGTTTTTTATTCAGTTCATAATATGGATTCTTGACATAAGCAGCTCTGTTATAGAGGTCTGCTATGATCTTCCCCGCCTCCTCATCAGAAGCCGTAGGCGCTATCTCCTGTGTGGCACTTCCGAGAAATTTACCGTCCTCCAGCTTTCTGTATACGGTAACTTCAATGTGCTCAACGTCGCGCACCCTATTCTGGTCAAGCTGATGTCTTATAAAATAAAACTCCCAGGCCTTGACGTTTTTATCTTTAACTTCCCAGGCATCTGCGCCTGATCTTTTCAAAAGTTCTATTATTCTGTCAGTCATATTTCACTTCCTCTATCCGAATTTGTTATCAGCCGAGTTTGGCAACAGCCTTGAGATAAGGGCCGCCGTCAACAGTCTTGACCCATTCCTTGTGGCCTTTACCGCAGGCTCCGTTTCCGTAGGATTCGTAATCTGTACTGGCCATGGAAATTGATCCGAGAAGATCAGGCACATATCCGGTCATGATAACAGGTGAAATAACCTTGCCCGTGAGCTTGCCATCAATGATCTCATATCCCCTGGACACGATGCACTGAATTCCCCAATGCTTGGGATCCTCCATGCCTGAGTCCATGCCCTCCAGAAGATAACCCTTCTTGACGCTTGCTATCATCTCCTCTTTGGTGGAAGTTCCGGGATCAAACATTGTATTGGTCATTCTGGTGTATACCTTGTGTTCAAAGTTCTCTCTCTTGCCGTTTCCGGTGGGCTTTGTTCCGAGCCTTAATGCCGCAAGTGCATCACAAACACCGGTCTTAAGGATTCCCTTGTCAATTTCGATGACATCGCCTGCAGGTGTTCCTTCATCATCAAAGGCATAGCTTGTAACGTCTCTTACGCACTTTGCGCCTTCATGCATGGTTACCATGTCTGAGCCGACTCTTTTGCCGATATACTCTGCTCCGAGAGCCCTCTTTTTAACGAACATATCCATCTCAACGCCGTGTCCGAAAGCTTCGTGGGCGATAAGTCCAGACACTTCGGGAGAGGTGATGATCTCATATTCACCGGGAATGACGTGATCTGCGCCGAGAATATCATTAAGTTCTCTATTGCCCTTTTTCACAGCCTCTCCCAAGCCATCAAAGATCTCAGGTCCCAATCTGTCGGATATTCCGCTGTATGACTGGTCACTCTTGCCGTCTCTGGCACCGATCGTAAGTACTGTACCTTCCGAATAAACATAGCTCTGGCGCAGATCCTTATTGGTTGTCAGGAACATCTTGCAGATATGGGTCGACTGAGCAACACAGTTGCAATCGATGACTTCATCGGACATAGCAACTCCCTCATCGCTGAATCTCTGGAGCTTATCAACCAGCGCCGAGAGATCTGTCTCCTCAGGAAGCATTCCTGTCTCCATCTCCACAAAGAGCTCCTGCTTCTCATCATCAAGCTTTGGTGTGTCATATACTTTTGAACCAGTAGCCGCAAGGACAGATAACTGGGCATCCAGAACATTTTTTACCTCTGCCGCCATGTCTTTTGCCCTGTCAGGATCAAATCTGTTAAAAGAGTATTCGCTGTAAAGGCCATCCTTGTAGACCCTGACAACGTTTCCTCTCTCTGTAGTAAGTGTTGATCCATTAATAGACTTAACGCGCTGTGATACCCTGACATTGAATCCTACAGAATCTGTGGAAAGGACGCTGACATAGTCGTAGCTCTTCCCAAGCTCTGCTATCATTTCCTTCAGGCCAGGCGCAATTTCATTTAAATATGCGGAAAATTTCGCCTTCATAATTTCCCCTTTCATAACAAAATTTGGCCGCTTTTTGCGCAACCATGCTTAATTTTATCATAAAAGGCCTTTCTTTTCTGTGAAAATTTTATGTTGAACAAGTAATATACGCATGCTATAATTCCTTAGTTTGAAATGGATGTGTTTTTTCTATATTAAGGAGACAAAAGATTTATGAAGCAGACTAGAAATGATGTAAGAAACGTAGCGATCATTGCCCATGTAGACCATGGTAAGACAACTCTTGTAGACGGACTTCTTCGTCAGAGCGGAATCTTCCGTGAAGGCCAGGAGGTTGTTGAGCGTGT
>CAMORK010000078.1 GCA_946623755.1 uncultured Butyrivibrio sp.
GATCCTATCAAGTATGATCTTCTCTTTGAGAGATTCCTTAATCCTGAGCGTGTTTCCATGCCTGATATCGACGTGGATTTCGAGTACGAGAGGCGTCAGGATGTTATAGATTATGTCACTGAGAAATATGGCGCTGACAAGGTTGTGCAGATCATCACTTTCGGTACACTTGCTGCCAAGGGAGTTATCCGCGATGTTGCAAGAGTCATGGACCTTCCTTACAGCTTTGGCGATACGATTTCCAAGATGATCCCTACAGAGCTCAACATCACTCTGGACAAGGCACTCGAGATGAATCCCGAGCTTCGAAGCCAGTACGAAAGCGATGAAACAGTTCACAAGCTGATCGATATGTGCAAGAAACTGGAAGGACTTCCTCGTCACACCTCTATTCATGCGGCAGGTGTCGTTATCTGTTCAGCTCCGGCTGAGGATCTGGTGCCACTCTCCCGCTCTGCAGAAGGAAACGTCACAACTCAGTTCACCATGACCACCATCGAGGAGCTTGGCCTTCTCAAAATGGACTTTTTGGGCCTTCGCACCCTTACTGTTATCAAGGATGCAACTAATTTTGCCAACCGCTCTCTCGGCGCCAAGCCCGGAGATGCCAATTATATTAATATAGATGAAATAGACTACAATGACCCTGCTGTTCTTGCTTCTATCGGAAGCGGACGCTGTGACGGTGTCTTCCAGCTTGAATCAGGTGGAATGCAGTCCTTCATGAAGGAGCTGCGCCCTCAGTCGCTTGAAGATATTATCGCGGGCATATCTCTTTATCGCCCGGGCCCTATGGACTTTATTCCCAAATACATTGCGGGTAAGAATGACGCAGGGTCTATAACCTATCAGACGCCTGAACTGGAGCCTATCTTGAAGCCCACCTATGGCTGTATCGTTTATCAGGAGCAGGTAATGCAGATAGTTCAGCAGCTTGGTGGCTACACTCTTGGACGAGCTGACCTTGTAAGACGTGCCATGAGTAAAAAGAAGCAGCATGTCATGGAAGTAGAAAGAGCTAACTTCGTAAACGGCAATCCTGAGGAGAATGTTCCGGGATGTGCTTCGAAGGGGATTTCTCCAGAAATTGGTAATGCTATCTACGATTCCATGATGGATTTTGCCAAGTATGCCTTTAACAAATCCCACGCCGCCTGTTACGCAGTAGTTGCCCTTCAGACCGCATGGCTTAAGTACTATTATCCTGTCGAGTTCATGGCTGCACTTATGACCTCAGTCATTGATAATCCGGGCAAGGTTTCCGGCTATATCATGAGCTGCAGGAATATGAACATAGCTCTTTTACCACCTGATATTAATGAAGGCTTCGATGGATTCTCTGTTACAGAGATTGATGCTACGGATAATGATAAGCCTATTCCAGGCGCCGTTGTAACAACTGCTCCCGGCCGCAAGAAGGCAATCCGCTATGCCCTCACTGCCATAAAGGGCGTTGGAAGGCCGGTTATAGCTTCGATTGTGCAAGAGAGGCAGCTTCATGGCAAATTCAAGAATCTCAACGACTTCCTGTCCAGAATGCAGGGGCGTGCCAATGATGTCAACAAGCGAGCTGTTGAGAACTTTATCAAAGCAGGCGCATTTGAATGTTTTGAGGGAACTCGCAAGCAGCACATGACTGTTTATGCTCACATTATGGATCAGCTCCACAACTCCAACCGCAATTCCATGGCAGGCCAGATGACGCTGTTTGATTTTGCCGGGGAAGAGGAGAAAAAAATGTACGAGATTCCCCTTCCTGATGTTGGAGAATTTCCACGTGAGCTTCTTCTTGAGTTTGAGAAAGAGGTGCTTGGAATCTACGTTTCAGGCCATCCTCTTGAGGAATATATCGGAATATGGAAAAAGAAGATCACCAATACCACCACTGACTTTTATCTTGATGATGAAACAGGTGTCCCTGTAGTACGTGATAACGCGACTGTGACTATCGGTGGAATCATAAGTGACAAGAAGGTCAAATACACCAAGACTGACCAGATAATGGCCTTTCTGACTGTGGAAGATCTGGTCGGCTCTATTGAAGTTATCGTCTTCCCCAAGACCTACGAAGCCAACGCTCCGCGCCTTAATGAAGATGCAAAAGTGTTCATAGAAGGCCGTGTTTCTGTCGAGGATGACCGCGATGCCAAGCTGATAGCTAGTAAGATAATGCTATTTGATGAAGTGCAGAAAACTGTATGGCTGCGTTTCCCAAACAAAGAGGATTACGAGTCCAAGGCTTTTTCTGTACAACAAGTGCTGTCGCAGAGTGACGGACGCGATGAAGTTGCGATATATTTAACCGGCACCAAGCAGATCAAGAAGCTTGGCAAAGCCCATACCATCAAGGCTGACAAGGATACCCTTGAAGCTCTTGCAGATATTCTTGGAAAAGAGAATGTACAGGTGACGTGAGAACATATATGAGCTGCACTGACAGTATGTAAAGAATAAAGTCTAAGATGTGAGTCATTCGCACGAGTACGTAAATTCATGAGTGTAAAAAGAAAAGGACCGATTCCTGATTACGGTTTACTTATTTAAACCGTAGGAATTGGTCCTTTGATTTTTATACCATGAATTAGTTCGAGCCAGAAGCGAACAGATTAGACTTTATTCGTTCTATTACTGCACTGCAGCCTTGAGCTCATCAACCTTGTTAGTCTGCTCCCAAGGAAGATTGAGGTCGTTACGTCCAAAGTGTCCGTAAGCAGCTGTCTGCTTGTAGATAGGACGACGAAGATCGAGCATCTTGATGATTCCGGCAGGACGAAGATCGAATACCTTACGAACTGCCTCTGTAAGCTTCTCATCAGAAACCTTACCTGTTCCGAATGTATCAACAAGAACTGATGTAGGCTGTGCAACACCGATAGCATAAGAGATCTGGATCTCTGCTCTGTCTGCAAGGCCTGCTGCTACGATATTCTTAGCAACATATCTTGCTGCGTAAGCTGCTGAACGGTCAACCTTAGTGCAGTCCTTACCTGAGAAAGCACCGCCGCCATGACGAGCTGCTCCGCCGTAAGTATCAACGATGATCTTACGTCCTGTAAGACCAGCATCACCCTGAGGTCCGCCGATTACAAAACGTCCTGTAGGATTGATATAGATCTTAGTATTCTCATCTACGAGTGTCTGATCAACTACTGCGTCGATAACGTACTTTCTAATATCTGCGTGGATCTGCTCCTGAGTAACCTTCTCATCGTGCTGAGTTGAAATAACGATAGCTTCAAGTCTCTTAACCTTACCGTTCTCATCATACTCAACAGAAACCTGGCTCTTACCATCAGCTCTGAGGTAAGCAAGTGTGCCATCTTTTCTAACTTCTGTGAGTTTCTTGGTAAGCTTGTGAGCAAGGCTGATTGCGTATGGCATGTACTCTTCTGTCTCGTTAGTAGCATAACCGAACATCATACCCTGATCGCCGGCACCAATTGCCTCAAGCTGCTCATCTGTCATCTGGTTCTCTCTAGCTTCAAGAGCCTTATCAACACCCATAGCGATATCTGCTGACTGCTGATCAAGTGCTACAAGTACTGCACATGTGTTTCCATCAAAGCCCTTAGCTGAATCATCATAGCCGATCTCTTTGATTGTCTCACGAGCGATCTTAGCATAGTCAACGTGTGCCTTAGTTGTGATCTCACCTGTGATGAGAACGAAACCTGTACATGTTGCTGTCTCGCAGGCAACACGGCTCATAGGATCCTGTGCCATGCAGGCATCAAGGATTGCGTCAGAGATGTTATCGCAGATTTTATCTGGATGTCCTTCTGTAACTGATTCGGATGTGAAAATAAACTTATCCATTCTTTTTTTCCTTTCTTTTTAGCTTTGCCTTAACTAGCAAAAAAATCCGCTTGTTGCGTGCACAAACAAGCGGAACTGATTAACGTTTCAGATCCTCTTATTGCTCGTAGAAATGACTTCTGTCTAAACCGGTATCTCATATGCTAAACGCATCGTGATACCAAATGTCATCTCGTATTCCCATTCGGGAACTGCACGCTCAGGTTGGCACCTTCCTGATCACTCAAGGGGTTGCCGTGGTTTCATAGGTCCTATGTACCTCCACCACTCTGAATAAGAGAACATATAAATATAATATTGCATCCCGGAAACTACCTTGTTAAGAAATTTCCGTTATCTGATATTAAACCATATAAGAGATAAAAGCAATAGGTAAAATGATAATATTTGTCTAATATTTGTCTAAACAGCACTTTATACTATGCTATTATGTATATGTATATTTCTAAACACAGCGGTCTGCATATCAGGGTAAAAGAAATGAAGAATATCAATAAGAAAAAACTAATCTATTTTGTTCTCCTCGGAATCTTTATTGTTTCTTTCCTATTTATCAGTGTTCTTTATCTGGTCAGAAAAAATAATACCTCTATTATTATTCAGGGTGATCCCAGGAACATTGCCCTTGAAGGGTTTGAAGGAAATCTTGACTTTGTGACTATTACCCTTAATGCTACAGGCGGCTCAATAACTAACGAAGATGCTGTTTCTTTTGACATAAACGGTAAAACATATAGCGCACAGCCCCATGATCTTGTCATAGAGTTCAAGAGCGCTGAGGCAGACGATCTTACAGATGGTATCCCCGGGAGTATCACAAATCCTCAGATGCATTTTACGCCCATTGATTCTACGGTTAATTCCACATTTGCAGATTTTATAGAAATAAAAAAAGGTGATCGTTTAACCGAAAGTTTTACTGATGAATCCGGTTCCGATCACAAAACTGTTGTTGATAATATAGAAGTAACAATGAAAGATTTTACCTCTTTTGACTCATTGCATATTTGGAGTGATCTTCCATTAGAAGCTGACAGCAATACTGTCATCATATTTAAAGGAGAGACCATTAGCGATAATGGAGCTCAAATTGTTTTACATGATAACTGCATTTTTTCTTTTGAAAATATAACCGAGCTTAGTACCACACTCACCGACAGCATCGAAGATTTCCACTTGAGCGGAACAATTAAAAAGCTCTCGGGAACTCTTGAAAATGATGGAGCTGAATTGTATAGCACATCCGGCGCTTCTCAGAACAGTTTTTTCTGTGGAAATCAGTCACTCCTTGTTGCAGGCAAAGAACTAAAGTCCGAATACACTTATGATGCAGAATCCGCAGACCTTGTGGTAAGTGGAAAGCCCACTGCTGCCAGACTTGAAGATATCGATGTCATGGAAGGTTTCCTTCAGTATCTGATCACTAACTTTGATGCGTTCTTTATGGCTCTTTTTGGTGCACTGCTGGCACTGGTAATTGACAAGACGGTATCGTGATCATTGAAAATATTATGTTCTTTGTTAAGATTCATAATTCAATATATACCTTTCTTAATCATCACTATTGTCATTTATAGTTTCAATGAGTCCAGTAACCAAATCTTGCAATTGGGCTGCATTTTTATTAGTTATTACAGGTTTTCCGGTTCTCTTTTCCACAGCAGCTCTTGCTTCTCCGGCAGCTGCTCCGCCTTCATTTGCCACAATACGGTTTTCTTCAAAAGTCTCCGGTTTCTTCTCCTTTGAGATTTCTGCTGTAGTTGCCTCTGCAAGCATATTAAGCACCAG
>CAMORK010000079.1 GCA_946623755.1 uncultured Butyrivibrio sp.
TGCATAGTTAGGCGTACGAAATGCTCAGGCTTGTGATGGCTTCGAACTGGCCGTGATTGTATTCTTCAAAGTTCATATAATCACCCAGCGTGGCATTAAGAAGATCAAGACTGCCCCGTCCGTCTACGGATATCAGCCATTCATATACCGATTCACATATCTCATTGATGTTGCTGCGGTATGAAGCAAAGAAAGGACTTATTTCTGCAACAATAGCTCCAAGCTCAGAGGCGTGGATCCGGGTAATCGGCTCGAAGCATTGTCTGTAATCCCTTTTCCACAAACTAATCAGCTCAGCATCAGTAGCAAAAGATGCAAGGCGGGTCCTCATATCCAGAGCGCATTCTTTTCGGCCTTCATCATCCAGCCCTGCTATATATGAATATCTGTCCAGCGTTCTGGCAAAAACGGTATCAATATAAGCGTTGTCCAGCGAGCGAAGATAGTTGCTGACGAGGTCATAATCATCAGAGTACCTTTCAGCTGCAATCCTATGAAGTTTTTCCCATAAAAACTCCTGATAATCAGTAAACACCTCGTTCCCCAGGAAACCTCCCCACAGATACTTTGCAGCTAGTGAATAGTCATGATCCGCAGCATCTGCTACGCTCTTATCATGTTCTGATGGAATATCTGAATTGCTTACGAGCTCGAGAACATCATCAAAAGTAGGATGGATCGATGCGTTGGCAAGAACATAATTCAAACTGGTGAGTATTTTTTGAGAGTGTCGGATGTCGGCGTAGAGTTTTGTGATATGCCGGCTGAGATAGAAGTTGATCGTAGTCGGATTGCTTAGAATGGAGGATATGTCTGCAAGAGAGATATCTGCATCACGGAGCATCCTTACGAGCAGAAGCTTCTTTTCATCTTCTTCGGAAAAATCATAGTATCCGTTACTTTCTTTTATAGCGGGAGTGATCAGCCCCTCATGTATGTAGTAATGGATAGTTCTTTTACTGATTCCAGTCTTTCTGCATATATCTGAAAGCTTCATCTTTATACTCCGATCCACTATGGCTATCTGAGATTCGAGATTCTGCAAAAAGCATACACCCGACTGTACGGTTGTTCAACCGCTAATGAATGTTTTGATGTGTATTTTGTGTTGATGCCACGGTGGCATGTGGGATGCGGAACAGATTTCTGTGAATAATAACAATTGACCGTCTCATTTGTGCACATGATAGATTGTAATCAGTAAAAAAGAATGCTGAAGGTCTGATTTATCAGGAGGAATAATCATGTACGACAAGCTATTTGAGCCTATCAGAATTCGTGGAATGGAGATGAGAAACAGGATCATCTTTCCGGCGACAGGAACTAAATTCTCAGGAAACGCGAGCTATGTTACCGA
Source organism: uncultured Butyrivibrio sp. (assembly GCA_946623755.1). Taxonomy (GTDB): domain Bacteria; phylum Bacillota; class Clostridia; order Lachnospirales; family Lachnospiraceae; genus Butyrivibrio. The sequence continues at coordinate 1,358 of CAMORK010000079.1, forward strand.
GCAACATATCAACTACCACGTTGCAAGAGCTAAGGGCGGCAGCGGACTCAACATCGTAGAGGTTGCGAGTGTACACACACCAAGTGCACCGAGACACTTCCTTTCAATTTCAGAAGACGAATATGTTCCGGGTCTGAAGGGGCTGGTTGACGCCATCCACGAGGCAGGTGGAAAAGCAGGCATCCAGCTTTGGCAGGGAAGCCTTGCAGTAGGGCTTGATCAGACTGCACAGATCCTTATGGCCAGTGATATGCCTGTAAGCGCCGAGATCACGCTTCCGGGAATGACGGTCGATCAAATCCACGAGATTGTAGAGTGCTATGGAAAGGCAGCGGCCAGAGCCGTAAAAGCAGGTTTCGACTGCATAGAATTCCATTGCGCACATAACTACCTGCCACACTCGTTCCTCTCAGGCGGCATCAATCACCGCTCCGATGAGTATGGCGGAAGCTTTGAGAACCGCGCAAAGTTCCCGCTTGAAGCAATAAGAGCGATCAGAGCCAATATGCCTGAAGACATGCCACTGTTCATGAGAATAGATGCGCATGATGATTTCCTTGAAGGCGGACTGACAATTGAAGAAGTCATCGAGTTCTGCAAGCTGGCAGGTGCTGAGGGAGTAGATGTACTCAACGTTTCGAGAGGTAACGTAATATCCCCGGCTAATATGTATGAAATACCACCGGTAGACATTCCAAAGGGCTTCAATATAGACAATGCTGCAAGGATCAGAAAAGAGACAGGTATGCTGACGATCGGAGTAGGGCGTCTTAATGAGCCTGGTATCGCTGAGAAAGTGCTCGAAGAAGACAAAGTAGACATGGTTGTAATGGGACGGGCCCAGTACGCTGATCCTGAGTTTGTCAACAAGATCAAAGCAGGCAAAACTGACGAGATCACTTACTGCGTAGGCTGCAACCAGGGCTGCCTTGATGCTTTTGCAAATCCTGACTGCCCACATGTCACATGTCTCATGAATCCTGCAGTCGGACGTGAAAAAGAATGTGAAATCGTCGTGACCGATAAGCCGGAGACGGTCCTTATTGCAGGCGGCGGAATCGCAGGTCTTAAGGCGGCGATCACACTCAAGAAGAGAGGACACAACCCGATCCTCTGCGAGGCATCGGACACCCTTGGCGGACAGTTCCGCACAGCAGGTATGGCACCTAGAAAGGGAGAGATGAAAGCTGCCGTAGAGTTGATGGGCAGACAGGCCAAGGCGCTTGGCGTAGATATCCGTCTTAATACACCAGTCACACCTAAGCTGATCGCAGAGGTCAAGCCTCACACTGTATTCAATGCTATAGGAGCTACTCCGCTTATCCCTAGGTTCCCTGGCGTAGACAAGCCATTCGTTGCAAACTCGCATGATGTACTCAACGGCAAAGTCGAGGTCAAGGGCGATATCGTTGTCATTGGTGGTGGAATGGTAGGTATGGAGGTTGCTGAATATCTCGAAGAAAGAGGCAGCAAGGTCACTATTCTTGAGATGCTTCCTGCCATCTGCGCAGATCTGGGAATGGCAAGAAAATACTATCTTGATACCCATTTGCCAGCGCTTAACATTACCCCTGTAACTGAGGTAGCCGTTACCGCTATTGAAGACGGTAAGGTAGTAGGTAAGAAGGGCGACGAGACGATGGAGTTCCCATGCGATTACGCAGTGCTTGCGATTGGTTCCAGATCAAGAGACGGTAAGGCGCTTGAAGAAGCGGCTTACGCAAACGGATGCGGATATATGGTGATCGGAGATGCCGGAATGGCAAGAAGGGCACTGAATGCGACCAGAGAAGCGATGGATGCAGCTCTTACATTCGATGATCCACAGGTACATGCTGATGTCAGCAAGCCTAAGAAAGTTGTATTCCTGACAGGTGCTTCCGGAACTATGGGACAGGAGACTTTGAAGCAGCTTCTGTCAAGAAGCAACAGATTCACAGTAAGAGCTCTTGTCAGACCTTCTGATAAGAACAAGGCTCTTATGAAGAAATATGCATGCCCGTCGCTTCAGATCATCTGGGGAGACATGGCAAATTATGATGATCTCAAGAAGGGCATAGATGGTGCTGACTATGTGATCCACATCGGCGCAATGGTATCACCTGCAGCCGATAAGTATCCTGAGCAGACACTTTACACGAACATCGGATCCACGCTCAAGATCATCAAGGCAATCAAGGAACAGCCGGATCCTGATAAGGTTCACTTCGCATATGTAGGAACAGTAGCTGAGACCGGCGGACGTACATATCCGGTACACTGGGGCAGAGTCGGAGATCCGATCAATCCTTCGATGTTTGACTACTACGCGCTTTCAAAGGTGTACTCAGAACTGGCAGTGTTTGAGTCCGGACTCAAGCACTGGGTATCGATCAGACAGACAGGCCAGCATCCAAGCGCGGAAGGCGCCGGAGAAGAGCCTATCATCTGGCACCAGGCTCCGAATAATGTTCTGGAGTGGAGCACATCGATCGAGTCTGGTATCTGCATGGCCAACCTTTGCGAAGAGTGGGTTCCGGAGAGTTTCTGGAGAAAAGGCTACAACCTTAGCAGCGGTAAGGATTACAGGCTTACCTGCTGGGAACTCATGGACATCACACTCAGGCCGTTCGGTATGGGCCTCAAGGATGTAATGGAAGTACAGATGATGGCTCCATACAACTTCCACGGCCACTATTTCTCAGACAGCGATAAGCTCGATGACATCCTGCACTTCCGCTGCATCCCTGGCAAGGTATACTGGGCCGGCGTTACTGAAGAGATGAGGCGTATGGCTGCAAATCCAATGATCGCTGCAATGTTCCCAAGCGCTGAGGGCATGAAGTATCACAATATCGAGATCGGACACAAGAGAATGGGATCATACTGGATGTTCGAGAATAACGAAGAAGACTGGATCAAAGCATTCTTTGGCTCAAGAGAAAGACAGCAGGCATTGCCTGACGCAGATCACTATGAACTCTTCCATCCAAGTGAGGAAGTCACATATCTTGACCACGGATATGATGAAGATAAGGGACTCGAGAATCTCACAGTTGAGGACCTCAGGAAAGCCGCTGCTTTCAGAGGCGGAAAGTATCTGGAAAACGATGCTCCTGCAGATATCTATACACCGGTAAGATGGGAGTGCGCTGACGGGCATGAATTCAAAATGTCTGTTAACGCAGCACTGCATGGAGGCCATTGGTGCCCTGAGTGCCTTGCTCACGAGTGGAAGTATGGTCAGATAGCCAAGAAGAATCCGTTCTATGCACAGGTATGGACGCCGATCCGCGGTGATGAGGATGACTTCGCAATCCCTATGGAATTTAGCGGATACGATGTCAGCAATGAACTGAAGAAAGAACTTGGACTTTAATATAGGAGTTGTTGAATGAAAGTTAACGTGGTGACCGGTGGAGGTACCGGTATCGGTAGAGCGGCAGCGGCGATGCTGCCTAAAGATGAGAAGGTTGTTATCACAGGCAGAAGGCTTGAGAAGCTAAACAAGACAGCTGAGGAGCTGAATGCTGAAGGCCACCAGCTCGTGGGAATGACATGTGACGTTTCGAAAAGAGAGGATGTAAAGAAGCTTGCTGAGTTTGCGGCTTCACTTGGAGATGTTTCAAAGGTTATCCATTGTGCAGGAGTTTCTGGCTCAATGGCCAACCGCGAGACAATAATCCGTATTAATGCACTGGGAACTGTTCATGTCAACCAGGAATTCTATAAAGTCATGAATGGAGGTTGCATCGTAGATGTAGCGTCGGATTCTGGCTATATACTGCCTGGGATCATGCTGCCGGGAAAGGGAGTTTACAGGCTTGCAATCGAGGATGAAGACAGGTTCGTAACAAAGATGGTCAAGAAGGCCAGGCTTGGCAAGGATGAGGGAACGAATTCACAGATCGCCTATATGATCTCAAAGAATTTTGCCAGATGGTATTCTGAAAGATGCGCCTATAAATATATGGCAAACAAGGGTATTCGAGTATTTTCGATAAGCCCGGGCTATGTTGAAACGCCTATGACTGAAAAAGAAAAGGGTGAAGCAACAGACATCATGCTCAGTTACACCGGCCTGAAAAGAGGTGCTGCTCCTGAGGAACTCGCTTATATAATCACTGCGCTGGCAGATGAAAGAGCATCTTATCTGGCAGGTGCTGATCTTGTTTGCGACGGAGGCGTAGTCAATAATGGATACGGCTTCCTGACCGCAACAAAGAAATATAAAGAAAAGGCGCTAGAAGAAAACTGGTAAAAA
>CAMORK010000080.1 GCA_946623755.1 uncultured Butyrivibrio sp.
TACCATTTCTGGTATAAGAGTCTTATTGTCGTCACACTTAACTTAATGACATTGGGCATGTGATGGGGCTTGTGCTGTAAAAGTTTCTCGCTCCCGCATCATACCAGGACAGTCCCACCAGATCATGTTCACGGGTTTTCAAAAGAAATTCATCCCCGATCTCACCGTCAAGAACCCTCCACATATGCTCAGGTCCGCTGTACAGATATGGCATCTGAAGCACATTCATCTCCGGAATAAACTCAGCCAGCTGTGAAAGAGATATTCTGGCAAAAGCAACCCCTCCGTACTGCATCTGCTGAATGACCTGCATCTCACTGCCAAGCTCTGCATCAGGCTTAACCAGGATCTTGATCCTTCCTTCCGTCCTCTCATATACCAGTTCTGCAAATCTTTTTGCTCCCTGAGTTGTAGGATAATCCGAATTCTGGTTTTCGGCATAAAGAAAAATATATTCCGGCTCATTCCCGGTCCTCTTTTTTATGCTGACCTTTAGTATCCCCGCTACTGCCATGACGATCAGGACCAGAGCACATGCAGCAATAATTATATACGGCTGCTTTTTCTTCATATTGTTGTAACCTCGTTTCTGTACTCACTCGGAGTCTTACCGGCCATTCGCTTGAACACTCTTGTAAAATAATTGGCATCCCTGTATCCTGCAAGAACACTGATGTCCTTTATATTGATTGCAGGATTTGCCAAAAGTTCTTTTGCCTTATTCATTCTAAATTCATTCAGGAAGGTAATGAAATTCTTGCCAAAGTTCTGCTTAAAGAGTTTGCAGAAATAAACATCCGAATATCCGAAAACACCTGCAACATCCAGAAGTGCTATATCTTCTTTATAATGAGTTTCTATATATTCCTGCACCTGTCCGACAAAAACATTTGGCGGAGCATCATTTTCATCCTGGTCTGCCGGATGAGCATATGCCTTCTCCTTCCATCCGCCGTCAATGCTGCTATTTCTGTCGCAGATATGGAAGGCTTCTTCTAATACATTTACAAGGTCCTCGTCAGAGCCGGGCTTAAGCAGGTAATCCAATGCCCTGATCTCAATAGCTCTTTTGGCATAATTAAATTCATCAAATGCCGTCAGAAAAACAACGCTGCTCTCGGGATTATACTTTTTGATCTCAGCTGCTGCGTCCAGTCCGTTCATACCCGGCATCTCAATATCGAGAATTGCAATCTGACAGTCTTTTTCCCTGAAGATCTCCACCGCCTGTATGCCATTCTCAGCCAGAAAGACTTCTGCCTGATCCGGGAAGAAATTCTTTATTTTCTTGTCTATGACCAGCCTTTCTATGGGCTCGTCGTCTGCAACCAGTATTCTGTAGATCGCTGCTCCTTTAGTCATCAATTCTGTGAAGCGGAAGTGCCATCATGATTGTTGTTCCCTCGCCGAGAGCACTGTCTATCTCAAGTTTTCCGCCCTCGTACATACCCTTTATGCGTCTGTTGATATTTCCAAGTCCGATACCGACAATGTCTTCATCAAGAGGTGTATCTTCGCCGCCTTCAAGCTTGGCCCTTATCCTGCCAAGGGTCTCCTCATCCATTCCCGCTCCGGTATCAGCCACATCGATAAGAAGCTTATCTTCCTGCTGCCTTACGCGGATTGTGACCTTACCGCCCTCTACCCTCGGCGAAATACCATGAATTATGGCATTCTCCAAAAGCGGCTGGAATGTGAATGTAGGCACGATCACCTTATTTTCATCCACGTCGCATTCAACCTCAAACTGAACCCTGTCACCGAATCTCATCTTCTGAAGGTACATATAATCCCGTGATATCTTCAGCTCCTGAGCCAGGATAGACTCCCTTGCCTGGGTCTTGAGATTATATCTGAAAAGAGAGCTAAGGGCCTCTATCATCTGCTCTGTGGTCTGTGCCCCCTCAAGATTGGCTGTTCCTGCGATAACATTCAGGGTATTGAAAAGAAAATGAGGATTTATCTGACTCTTTAAAAGCTCTAAGTTCATGGTCTCCATCTGCTTCTCGATCTCAAGATTCTCAAGTTCCTGAACGTGAAGCTGATCCAGCGCTTCCCTCTTTCCCTCCATTGCCTTGATGTATTCCCCCGTGGCAAACTTCATCTTGTTAAAAGCAGATACCATCTGCCCCAGCTCATCCTTGTTGTCTACCACAACATCATCGATAAAGAAATCATTGTTGGCAATCCGCCTTGAGGCATTAGCCAGCTTCAAAACCGGCTTGGTAACACTGCTGTTGAGCATCTGTGATATCCGGATTATTGCAAAGAATAGTACCGCGCTGAGAGCCGCTGTTATAAATGGAACCCTTGTGATCACAGGAAGCATTGTTCTGTAGCTCTCGTTGCCCTCCTGCATGGTAAAGTCCACAAATCTCTGGGCATAAGTCGAAAGATATTTCTGCATGTTGTAAACATCATAGAGTTTGTCTACATATATATTCTCGGACTGATAGTCCGTTATTACCTGATTTCGCTTACTGCAGTAAACCTCATAGGCGCTCCGAAGAGACTGAAGTACTGCAAACCTCGTATCCCCCAGATGGGTATAGTCGAGCGGCACTGCATAGATAGCTGCCTCGGTGTCCTTGACACTCTTTTCCCAGGCCTCCTGATCTGTAGAGCCGGTACCGCGGATATACTCATCAAAAGCGTCCGTCTCATGCTTTATGGCATTGACGATCTCTCCGCCTTTTGAGTTGTCCTCCATAATGTCATTAAAGTCCTTGGTAAAGAGCTTAACAACCCACGCATCAAAAAGTACCGCCAGCGCCAGTGCCACAAATACGCTTATTGTGAAGACCCTTATTTTGTTTTTGATCGTGAGAGTTTCCCAGAAATTTCGTATTTTATCCATAGTCAAAAAATAAAGAGGCCGCGTTATAGTTATATCAATAATTATAGCGCTGCCCCTTTTAAATTACTAATTAAAACTAGCCTCTGATCTTTTCACAGATATATTGGTAAAACTCCTCCTTTTGATCACCAAGAGCCCTGTTGGTCAGCATATATCCGTGGCTGTCGTCGGACATCACCACGATCATATTGCTCCGCCTGATGGCATTTCTTATCTTATTCCAGCGAAGAAGCTCACTCTTATCCCCGACAAAGACGCGAACGCCGCCCTCGTTAAAACAAAGCTCCATATCCTTAGGCAGATTCTCCAGCTGCTTGACGCTGTTGCCGAAGATTGCCAGAGGCTGGATGATCGGGAAAAGAATGCATCCAAACACCATAAGTACTCTAAGTAGATCCGATGCCGTAGCCCAGAAACGTATTGTCAGAAGGATCATTGCAACAGTGAAGATAACGTTGACCAGGCCAACCAGTGACTTATAAGTCCTGGTCATTGCCATCTTCCAAAGATCCGAGGCCTTGACATCACATTTAAATCTGTATTCCATAAAAAGACCTTTCGGAAAACTTTATTTGGTCAGTAAATTCGGGAGGAACATACTGATCTCAGGTATGAATGTAAGCAGCATAAGAACAATGATCATGCACAGATAGAACGGCAATGTTGCCTTAACTACTTTCTCCATCTTAACTTTTCCAACCGCAGAACCAATGAACAGAACTGCACCTACAGGAGGTGTCAAAAGTCCGATACCACAGTTAAGTATGATCATTATACCAAACTGGATAGGGTTGATGCCAATTGATGTTGCGATAGGAAGAAGGATAGGTGTCGCGATCAGGATGATCGGTGCCATATCCATGATACATCCAAGTACAAGAAGGATCAGGTTCAAAAGAAGTGCTATAAGAACCGGATTTCTTGTAAGGCCAATGATCGCATTTGCTGCAAGATCAGGCACGTGAAGTGTTGTCAGGCAATATCCGAAGATACTGGACGTTGAAATAAGGATCAACACAATCGAAAGTGTATCGATACACTGTTCTAAGGTCTTCCAAACGCCCTTCCAGTCCAGACCCTTGTAGATAAATACGCTGACGATAAGGCTGTAGATAACTGCAATAGCAGCTGACTCGGTTGCTGTGAACACACCGCCTACAACACCTACTACAACGATAATGATCGCTGCCAGAGCCCAGAAGGAAATACCGAGCTGCTTGAAGAATTTCTTTATATCAAATGCATCTCCCTTAGGATAATGACGTCTCTTTGAGATAATGTAAGAGCCTATCATAAGAGATGCTGCAAGGAGTGCTCCGGGAAGATAACCTGCAAGGAACAGGCTTCCTACAGAAACACCTCCGGCACTCATGGCATAAATTACCATGTTGTGGCTGGGCGGAACAAGAAGTCCCTCACAGGACGAAGTGATTGTAACCGCCGTTGAAAAATCATCATCATATCCCTGTTCAACCATCATAGGAATGAGGATACTTCCAAGGGATGCAGTATCTGCAGCCGCAGAACCTGATATTCCTCCAAAGAAGTAGGATGCAACGATGTTAACCATCGCCATTCCACCTGTCATCCATCCTACACAGGAGTCAGCAAGAGCAATCAGCTTCTCTGAAATACCACCGCTGCCCATAAGACAGCCCATTGTAATGAAGAAGGGGACAGCCATAAGGCTGAAGGAGCTGATACCCTTGACCATCTGCTGACAAACCGTAGTAAGGGGAAGTCCCTGATACAAAAGGCAGAAGATAGATGAAAGTGCTACCGCATAAGCGATATGGAATCTTAAAAATATCATCACGATAAAGCTGACCAGCAATACCGCAATGGCAGTAGAATTCACAGCCATCACTTATCCTCCTCCTTAATGAAAAATCCTTTGATATGGTTGTAGAGTGCTTCAAGTTCAAAGATTATCATTGCAAATCCGGCGATTGGAATCGGGAAATACATCCAGAACTTTGAAAGCTTTGGCAGTGATACATAAGATGCCTTGGCACCCAGTGTTGTAGCATACTGCCAACCTACAATAAGCATTACAAATGCCAGAGCCATGATAGAGGCATCTGCAAGCAGATCTAATATTTTAATAAGCGTTTTGGGGAGATAAACATCCAGCGCAGTCATACGAATGTGAGCTCCGCGCCTGATTGCCAGGGCTGCTGACAAAACGGCCATATAGGACATAAGGGTGAGGACGATCTCCTCACTCCAGGCAGGATCCGGAACAAAAGAAACGTATCTTCCAAGGACGCTCATGCTGGTGATCAGAATATCTGCCACCAGCAAGAGCTTACATATGAAAAGTACCACCTTATAAGCAACATCGTATACAGGCTTGATCTTATCTACCGCATCAAAAAATGATTTCATACGGCACCTGTTCCTCTATATTATTTGCCAAGGTCAACTATCTTCTGATAGTAATCCTCGAGACCCTTGATGTTCTCTTCGATTACAGGCTTAACTGCTTCCTGCCA
>CAMORK010000081.1 GCA_946623755.1 uncultured Butyrivibrio sp.
ACATGCCAGTCATACTCAACTTCCACCGTATAAGTGTAGGAATGCACATTCCCGTTCTCATCTGTATAATGACCGGTTCTGGTTTCTGTCCTGGTTTTCTTTTCTATGACTTCCCTGGTCGTAAGCTTATACTGCGCATTGAAGATTTCCGTAAGCTTGGCTTCCACTTCTGCCTTCGTATAATCCTCATACAGTACTGTCAAAAGAGCTGCCAGCTGATAAGGATTATGATTGATTTCAGCCAGGTTATAACGGTATTCATCATAACCAGGATATGTTGTAGGTATGTTATTTACCTGCGTCTGTAAGTCAGACTCCTTACTCTTATAATCCTGCTCTACAGCCTTAATATCATCGTCATCCGCTGTATAGGAAGTAGCTACTGTAGTATCACTAAAGGAACCCAGCATTCCTCCTGCAAGACCAGCACTGCCGGAAAGCATCAGAATCAGAATAAGAATCACAAGTGCCATGATAATTACTAATGGATTATCCATGATCTTCTCACGAATCCATTCTGCAAATCTGCCAACCAGGTCTTCTGCCTGATCGACAAATTTCTTTGAAATGCTTCCAACCTGATTAGCAGCTTCTTTCTGTGATTTCTTATAGGCAGCTCTCTGGAATTCCTTTTTCATGTAATTCTTTTGAACTGCCTTTGTGGATGTGGTCTCCTCAGCGCCCTTTTTGACATCCTTCTGAAGTTTCTTAGAATACCGGCTCTGATGAAGTGTTCTTGCTGTATTTTCAGCAGTCGCTGTAGTCTTATTCAAAGCCTCTGTACCCACATTCTGATCTTCATTCGTTTTGTCAATCTGACGATGAACGGATACGTTCTCAGCTACCTCACGGCGAATTTTATGTCGTCCCTGTACCTGAAGCTTTTTAATCTTTTTCTTTTCCTCTGCAGTAAGCTCCAGGTCCTTTTTGCCATGACGGAACTTCTTTCCATAAGCCTTTTTAGCAGAGGTTTCACTTTTCAGCTTCTCACCCTGACTCTTCTTCTGATACCTACCGGAGGCCCTCTTCTTATGTCTTTCCTTCGAAAACTTCTTATCTTCATTCATTTACATCTCCTCCTGAGACTGTGCCACCTCATCAAGCTTGGTGGTCATGATACGATAGAGTTCAAGATCCTTAGGGAAACGATCCACAAACGGAAGGATGACATTGCCATAAAACAAAAGCCCTTCACCTTCTCCCGAATGTGTTACATACGAGAGCTGATGAGGGCTGATATTCAGCTGCTTGGCAAGGATGGCTCGATCTCCTACCGCCTGATTCAACATATAGATAAAATCAGAGTTTTCAAAGATATTCTCAACTTCCTTAGAAGCAAGTAAGTCCTTTACGTTCTGGGTGATACCGGTTGGAATACCGCCCCACTTTCTGAAACGCTTCCAGATTTCTACGGTATAGGCTGCTGTCTGTTCCTCTCGAAGAAGAAGATGCATCTCATCCATGTAGTATCTAGTGGATTTACCCTGGCTTCTATTCTCTGTAACTCTGCCCCAAACCTGATCCTGAACAACAAGCATTCCGATTTTCTTCAGCTGTTTACCAAGATCTTTGATGTCATAGCATACAAGTCTGTTGGTGATATCTACATTGGTTCTGTGATTAAACACATTCAGAGAACCTGTGACATAGATTTCGAGGGCTGTTGCCACATTCTTAGCTTCCGGCTCATCCTGCTTCAAGAGTGCATTGTAAAGATCCTCAAGAAGAGGCATATTCTCAGGAATAGGATTCAGGAAGTACTTCTGATAAATCTGATGAATACAACGATCAATAACTGTCTTCTCAACAGGCTTAAGTCCTTCCTTTCCACCGACAATAAGCTCACACAAAGACAGGATAAAATCTGCCTTTAAGGCAATCGGATTATCATCATCGGAATAGTTCATGTTGATATCCATAGGGTTGATGTACTGACTGCTGGTAGGGCTTATCTTAATGACCTGACCGCCAAATCTTTTTACCAGAGCACTGTACTCTGACTCAGGATCTGAGATGATAACATCATCATCTGTAACAAGAAACGCATTTGCGATTTCTCTCTTTGCTGAGAACGATTTACCGGCACCTGGAGTACCAAGTATAAGGCCGTTAGGGTTCTTAAGCTTCTTTCTGTCAACCATAATCAAGTTGTTGGAAAGGGCATTCAGTCCATAATACAAAGCCTCATCTCCTGCCTGGAATAATTCCTGCGTTGTAAATGGAACGAAAATAGCTGTGGAGCTTGTAGTCATTCCACGCTGGATTTCAATCTCGTTGTAGGCAAGAGGTAGAGAACTCATAAGTCCCTGCTCCTGCTGGAAGTTGAGTCTTACCAGATTGCAGTTATGCTTCTGAGCAATAGAATTTGCCTGGAACACATTGTTCTCAAGCTCCTGCTCCGTCTTACCGGTATTGAGTACCAGAAATGTCAAAAGAAACATACGCTCATTCTGACTCTGCAATTCCTTTAAGAGTGCTTTTGCATCCTTACCATAGGTTGCGAGGTCTGAAGGAATAATATCCATATCATAACCGGCTCTTACCGCCTTCTTCTGCTCCTCAATCTTGCTTCGATCAAGTTCTGTAATGGTATGCTTTACCGTCTTAATTGCCTCTGTCTGATCTACAGACTGAACATGCATTGTAACAATCTGACTGGACTCCATACCAAGGAAATCTGCAAGCATCCTGTCTGAGATATCAGAAGCTGTGATGCTTAAGAAACTCATGGCTCCATAGAGATTACCCATCTGAAATAATCTGCCGTTTTTGAAATTAAGTCCTGCAGGTGCAACAAAGTCTTTTACAGAAAGGCCGCTTCCCACAAGCCATTTCCAGTCGAAGAAGAACTTCTCATCATCTCCCATATGAAACTGCTGGTGAATCAGCTCTAAACGTTCTGCGCCGTTTAGTGTGTTTGCCTGAACCCCAAGTCTCTTGAAGTTGTTAAAAAGATCCATCTCGATATGAATAAGTCTCGGTTTTGCTGCTTTCATGGACTCTGCGTGAATACCAAAGGATAAATACTTAGTCTTGGTAAGACCGTTGTTACCAGCTTCCATCTGACGCTTTAACATGCCTGTATACTCATCCCTGACTTCATTAAAGCCATCGTTCTGATGTGGTATGGCAATGGACTTTTCAAACTTCTCAGCATCCGTAGCCATGTTCATGAAGCTGAGTTCAAAGTGGACCGAGCTGTCAAAGAAATTCAGGAAGCTGCACCATTCCTCAAAAATCTCTGTCTGATCTTCCTGCTGTGCCAGCTGATAATTGATATCCTGAAACTGAATCGTCTTTGTATAATAATCGCTGCCTATTCTGCAAATGCCATCCTTAAACATCCTGTCAAAAGGAATGCTCTGCTGAGCTGTTCTGGGAACGCCATCATTTCTCTGCGCTTCTTTGATGACCGCTCTTACTCTTTTCTGATCCGCCCTCGATAAGCCTTGCGGCATTACGATGTCTCTTTTTTTCGCTTTCAGAAACAATTTTTTCTACCTCCTTCTCTGCTTTCTCCTGCCTCATCAGGGCAGCGTAATAATTGTCTGTTTGATAAGGCCTGACTTTCGGCCTGATAAATGTTGCCTGAATAAAGTGATGCAAGAATACCTCAAGCGGCTGTCCATTCTTTTCATACATTGCAAAGAAAAACAGCGGCATCATTACAATCATCATGCCCATAGCTGCAAAAGTTGAGTTTCCAATCTTTTTCAAAAGAAAAAATGTGGGAACACCAATAGCTGCAGCTATCACAAAACAGATGAGCTGACGCTTGGTGAGGTTAAATGCCACTTTACTCTTTACCTTCGTGAGATCACGAGGCACCGGAATATAAGATGCCATTTCTTTTCCTCCTTAATGTGCGTGGAATACAGATCTTGCAATAGAACCCGTCTTAAACAAAGTGAATGCAAGAAGTAATGTGATACCAAGGACATTCCACAAAGAGCCCATGATATCTGACGAAAATGAAACCGTCTGTACCAGGGCTGCATAGATTGCTACGCAGACCATGATTAAAAATCCCTGGAAGCCAAGTGCAAAAAGGGATCTAAGGTAGTTCTGTCCAATCATGCTCTGCTCTCTATTGCCAAAAGTCGCAAAAGGAATCGGAGCAAGGCTGATAGTCAAATAGATTTCTATCATTCGACCATAAACAATAGCCCAGATCAGAATCGATAAAATCTCAAATAAGAACTTCACTGCAAAGGACTGTAGGAATATGCCAAATAGCGGCCCCACATCCATTGCTTCCAATGTGGTTTGCATGGTTGCCAGAGTTGAACCGTCCACTGCGGTACTTCCGGCGATAAGTGATCCTGATTGATTGACCACATGTTGTGCTACGTCAAAGACTGCCATGGTGATATTAAAGGTATTTGTAATCAGCGTTACTGCTACAAAGGTCTTGAATACCCACTTGAAAAAGATCCAGGTTTCAAAGTTTGCCAGGTTATTGTGAGCTATGACCAGCTGTATCAGTTCATAGCAGGCAATAAATGTAAGGATGATTCCTGCTATGGGTAGAATCACATTCTCCGACAGGTTCCTGATGAGGTTATAAACCGTGGGCTGGAACTGATCCGGAGTCTGTGCCACCTGTGCTGTTACTTCTCCAATCTTCTGATTCAAGGTTGAAAATGTAGATGTGAGGTTATCCATAATCCCACCTACCAGCATGTCTTTGAGCCAATCAGTCAGTTTTTCTAACAAACTTTCCAACGATTGCCTCCTTTCTCAGGGAAGGGCAGCTTGTTACACTGCCCCTCCTGATTTTTGTTGGTGATAGGCCGGATTAGAAAAGTCCGGAAAGAAGTGGAACAAGAGTAGTACCGATGAGGGCAACTCCACCACCGGCCATGAGCTGCTTCATGCCCTGAGACTTAGCTCCAGGGTTGTCATTGCCGTAACCCTCCATGAGGTTTACAACACCCCAAATTCCGAGACCTGCACCAAGTGCGATAACGAGTGTCTGAAGTACGCCTACTGCTGAGTTGAAAAATGCCATAATAAAATCCTCCTTGTGATTAAAAAAATGATTTGTTTGTAGTTGCGGGCATTAAAAAAGAGCCATGGCTGATCAGGCCGTGACTCTCGTTAATTACCCTTGTGAAAAGTTCCATATTCAGTTGTAAGCCGGATGTCTTCTGCAGTGACTTTTCCGGCACAGCGCTGCATTAATTAACGCGGAATCTTCCGCTATACTCCTCTACAGGAGTAAATACGGCGGCAGGTTATGACTCCTGCTTTACAATCGCCCTTGGGCTACGCCGCA
>CAMORK010000082.1 GCA_946623755.1 uncultured Butyrivibrio sp.
ACCCCTAACCCAACGAAAGCCAGTAGTACCAATACAAAAAGTACTACCAGCTTTTTCTTCATTCCTATTGTGAATTTCTGGGTATTCCCCGTTCTTCTGCGTTTCATTAAACCATTTCATTTCCTTCCAACTAACTCATGATGGTCCTCTAGTTTTTTCCAACCTCAGGGATTGGTGCAAGCTGTCTTACATAATCATTACCACCACCATCGGAATACGTTACGACCTGGCCTTCTGTAGCATAAGTCATGCCGTATTCCTGTATGGCAATACGCTTTACTTCCTCAAGATCCACATTGCCATTGGCTCTATTATACGCCTCATCATTGTCCTGTTTCAAATTATTTAACTGGCTCTCAAGTGCAGCGATGTTCTTAACGCTGTTCTTGACCTGTGACTGGAGGGAAATGTACCACGCCAGAGTGCCTACCATAAGCACCATAGCCAGTGACAAAAACAGAAGGTAGCCAAGGCTCATGTTATGCCTCTTATGATGCCTTGTTGTCTCATGAACATGGTAAGGCATGTCTTTACGAACTCTGTTTGGCTTTCTTACGGTAGTTCCGCGTATATATTCACTTCTTGCCATGTTCACACCTCCTTTTAGATAGTTTTTTCGAACACCCTTAGCTTAGCGCTCTGAGATCTTTTATTCTCCGCCAGCTCTTCCTCTCCGGGAAGAATGGGTTTTCTTGTTATAACTCTTCCTTTTGATTTCTTGCCACATACACATACCGGAAAGTCCGGCGGACATGTACATGGGTTTTCGTTGGTCTTAAAATTGTTCTTAGTTATGCGGTCTTCCAATGAATGGAATGTAATCACACACAGCCTTCCTCCCGGATTCAGAAAATCTATGAATCCATCCAGAGAATTCTGAAGTACATCCAGTTCTCTGTTTAAAGCAATTCTGATAGCCTGATAAGTTCTCTTGGAAGGATGTCCTCCCTTTTCTCTCATCTTGGCCGGAATGGCAGCCTTTATTATGTCGTTCAACTGTCCCGTGGTCTCTATAGGCGCCTTCTGCCTTTCAATGCAGATATGCTTGGCTATGTTCTTGGCAAATTTGTCTTCGCCGAAATCTCTTATAATATGAAATATCTCTGTTTCCGAATACTCGTTTACAATATCTCTGGCTGTCAGGGTCTGTCTCTGATCCATTCTCATATCAAGAGGAACGTCTTCTTTGTAGGTAAAACCTCTCTCTGCGTTATCAAGCTGGAAGGAAGATACTCCAAGGTCGAGTAGTATCCCATCCACACCGCTTACTCCGAGATTTTTAAGCCTTGTCACTGCATTTTCATAGTTGTCACGGATGATCGTGACTCTGTCAGCAAAGGGCTCCAGCCTCTTCGTCGCAGCTGCTATGGCATCCTCATCCTGATCGGTCCCGTAGAGATGTCCGCCCTCTGTCAGTCTTTCCGCAATATGAAAAGAGTGTCCGGCTCCTCCAAGAGTTCCGTCGAGGTAAACCCCGTCAGGCTTTATATTCAGATTATCTAGGCACTCATTAAGGAGCACCGAATAATGCTTGAATTCCATAGGCTCAAATACTCAATCCGTACTCGCTCATCTTAGCAGCGATTCCATTGATATCTTCAAAGGTACTTGCCTTCTCCCACTCCGCCTTACTCCAGATTTCAGCCCTGTTGCCAACGCCGGCAATCACTGCTTCCTTCTCGATCTTGGCATGTTGTAAGAGATTTGATGGTAAAAGAATTCTTCCCTGTTTGTCCACTTCAGCATCAATGGCACCTGAGATAAAGAAACGTCCAAGCATACGGGCTTCGGGCTTATCCATGGGAAGTGCCTGGAGTTTTTCCTCGAACTGATCCCACCCTTCCTGTGCAAACACAAAAAGGCATCCGTCAAACCCCTTGGTCACCACAAACTGATCACCGAGAAGCTCACGGAACTTTGCCGGAACTATGAGCCTTCCCTTAGAATCGATGGAATGGCTGTATTCTCCCTTAAACGCAGCTCTCACTTTTTGTACCACTAATTACCACTATTTAACACTTTTTACCACCTGAAACCATTATAAACAAAAAAACAGCATTTCACAATAGGGTTTTCTCTGGTTTTATCAGCATTTCAGAAGTGGGTGAAAAGTGGGGGACAAAAAAATCGCCTATCTAGTGGTTTTGATTTTTTTCACCACTAAATAAGCGATTCTCTTATTTGATATTATTACAAATTTTTTAAAATTTTAATATTTAGAACAGAATATCATAACTTGAACAGAGTTGAGAAAAGCCCTCTTCCAAGGCTTGCACCAAGGTTTCCGCCCAGGGTCTTACCAAACTTGCCGAAGGTACCTCCAACAGTCTTTCCAACTTCTCGTCCGACCGTACCAACAACTGAGTTGCCGATTGTCTTGGCAGTCTGTTTCTTTTTCCTGTCAGCTGCTGCCTTTTCCTTCTCGGCAGCCTTAGCTGCAGCGGCCTCTTCTTTCTCTTTTGCCTTGCGCTCTGCTTCTGCAGCTGCAAGGTCAGCCTCGGCCTTGGCATCGGCAATTCCCTTTCTCTCAAGGAATTCATAAGCTGAGTCGGGATCATGCGGCTCAAAATACTTGTCGTAAAGCTTATTCCCATTGATCTCACGGTTTCTTGTGGAGGAATCTATTCCGCCCATAAGAGACTGTGGAGGAAGGATCTTAACCTTCTCACATACAGAAGGTGTTCCAGTCTCATCTAATAAGGAAATAACTGCTTCGCCTGTTCCAAGTTCCTGGATAACATCTGCAGTCTTAAATGCAGGGTTCTCACGGAATGAATCAGCTGCTGCCTTTACAGCCTTCATATCGGAAGGAGTATAAGCATGAAGCGCATGCTGGATCTTATTACCGAGCTGAGCAAGTACACCGTCCGGAATATCCCTCGGATTCTGTGTTACAAAGTAAATACCTACGCCCTTTGATCTGATGAGCTTGACTACCTGCTCGATCTTGTCCATAAGCATCTTGGGTGAATCCTTGAAAAGAAGGTGTGCTTCATCAAAGAAGAATACCATCTTGGGCTTATCAAGGTCTCCCACCTCAGGAAGTGTCTCAAAGAGCTCTGACATCATCCAAAGAAGGAAGGTTGCATAAAGTGTTCCGTTATTAATAAGGCTTGTAGAATCAAGGATGTTGATCATTCCTCTGCCATCAGGGCTTGTTGCAAACCAGTCATGAATATCAAGAGCAGGCTCAAAGAAGAACTTATCTGCTCCTGCCATCTCAAGTGATACGATCGATCTTACAATGGCAGCTACCGATACAGGGCTGATGTTGCCGTAATCTGCAGCAAAATCATTTCTGTTCTCCGAAACATAGTTAAGAAGAGCTTTTAAATCCTTGGTATCGATAAGGAGAAGCTCATTGTCGTCAGCAATCTTGAATGCAATTGTGAGAATATCTCTCTGGAGATCGTTAAGGCCGAGAATCCTCGACAAAAGAAGCGGTCCCATCTCAGAAATTGTTGTACGGAGCGGGATTCCCTGCTCTCCGAATACATCCCAGAAAGTTGCGGGATATCTCTTATATTCAAACCCGGCTTCTGCAAGGCCGAACTTCTGAATACGCTTCTGCATATC
The DNA here is from genome assembly GCA_946623755.1 of uncultured Butyrivibrio sp. GTDB lineage: Bacteria > Bacillota > Clostridia > Lachnospirales > Lachnospiraceae > Butyrivibrio. The sequence continues at coordinate 3,577 of CAMORK010000082.1, forward strand.
CTCAGAGTCTTTTCCCTCCTCTACCATACCTGAGAGGTCACCCTTAACGTCCGCAAGAAATACAGGAACTCCCATGTCGCTGAAAGACTCAGCAAGGACTTTCAAAGTGATTGTTTTACCTGTTCCGGTTGCACCTGCAATAAGGCCATGTCGATTGGCCATCTTGGGTAAAAGAAATACATTTTCCCCGTTTTCTGTGTTGGCAACCCAAATCTTGTTATCTCTTAACATGAATACCCTCCTCCAACAAAAAATCGAATTAAAACACTGAATCTATTTTACCACAGTTTACGGTTTTTCGAAGTAGGCAAGTGCAATTGCTCCGGGTCCGGCATATATGCAATTCATCCTCTTGGGAAGTCATCGTAGTTGATTCCTGAATTTCTGAAGTTAAGGTCTGTGGCCTCATCGTTATCTGTGACGTAGGCCGAGAGCTCTTTTGCCATATCGGGATCAGTAAGTATGCTCCTGAAAAGACCATGGCATCCTTCGGAAACGTCCCGCCAGGTAGCATCGAAGTTTCCGGTGTACCAGGGGTCTGCCACATCTCCGTCCCTGTCTGCAAAATCCAGCATCTTATACAGTTTGTGGTCCGGATCTCCGCCAAACAGGCCGCTTAAGTTCCTCATATTGGCTGAGTCCATACCTATAATATAGTCAAACTTGTCATAGTCTGTCCTGGATGTGAGCCTCGCGCGCTTCTCACTGACACCCAGCTCATTATCAGGCGTTCCGATACCATGCTCCCTGAGCTTGGCTCTCGCCGGCGGATATACGGGGCTTCCCACTCCGTTCCAGATCTCATCCGTGTGGGTCGCTGATGACTCTATGTGGAAGGCATCTGACAGCCCCTGCTTGTTAACTATATCCTTCATCACAAACTCCGCCATTGTTGATCGGCAGATGTTGCCGTGACAGACGAATAATATCTTAATCATGTATGTTCTATGCTCCTTTATGCGTATTTATACGGAGTTATGCGACTTGTTTGTCTATCAGGATAACATTGTAATTTCAGCCTTATTTCGCATAACTTCGCACAATGTCGTTCATCATCGACATGAAAAGTAGTAAAAATCGTAGTAAATTCGAAAGTTTTACTACCGCCTTTTTTCGGCCCATAATCGGCTGAATCGTAGTAATTACTACTCGATATTTTACTACTCTCGGCAATACGTATTTTACTATAAAAATCCGGACATAAAAAGTGTGCCTGCGAGAGGGTTCAAATTCCCCTCTCTTCGCCATCAGATCCCTTGAAATCAACGGTTTCAAGGGATTTTTATGTGGTTAGATGGGTTAGGACAGAGCTTTCGTGTGTCTTTTTATACTTCTCATCATCAGTGCTTCTGTCGAATATCGTGAGCAAAAATGTAGGGTGATGATTATCATTTGCTCTATATCGTATGATTGCTGAGAATGATTGCAGAAAACAGAAAACGTATATCTGCATTGGAAGGATGCATATGGTATAATATAGTGTATTTATTATGAATTATTTTGGTTAATTACTAAGGAGATGTCAAAATGAAGACAGAAGTAAAAACAAGGAAACACAC
>CAMORK010000083.1 GCA_946623755.1 uncultured Butyrivibrio sp.
GTGAAGACTGCCTTCTCCATCTCTTCAGGAGGAACAACTTCCTTGATTGCAGCAAAGAGCTCTTCAGGAACTGCGCAGCTTGTGTACTCGTGCTTGGGCTTACCAACCTCAGCTACGATGCCCTTGAAGAATTCGATAAGCTGAAGGTTCACATCGTGAGCCTTGTAAATAGCTTCCTTCATCTTTTCCTCAGGGATCTCATTGGCACCGGCTTCGATCATGATAACCTTCTGTCCTACAGATGCAACTGTAAGCTTGAGGTCACCTGTGTTCCACTGCTCCTGAGTAGGGTTAACAATAAGCTCGCCATCGATCATACCCATCTGTGTCATAGCGCAAGGGCCGTCAAACGGGATATCTGATATTGAAACTGAAACAGATGCGCCAAGCATAGCTACAAGCTCAGGTCTGCACTGGGGATCTACTGACATGACCATAGTCTCGATTGTAACGTCGTTACGATAGTCCTTAGGGAAAAGAGGTCTCATAGGACGATCGATTACACGGCTTGTAAGGATAGCGTTCTCAGATGGCTTACCCTCTCTCTTGTTGTATCCTCCGGGGAATTTACCTACTGCGTAGAACTTCTCACCATACTCTACTGAAAGTGGGAAGAAATCAATTCCATCTCTTGGCTTATCTGATGCTGTAGCTGTGCAGAGAACAGTTGTATCTCCGTACTGCATGAATGCGCATCCGTTTGCCTGCTTACCTACCTTGCCAATCTCAACCTTAAGTGTACGACCAGCCAGTTCCATTGAATAAGTTTTTACCATTTTTTCTCCTTTTGCTCATCCGCCTTCCCTCATCCACAGCCAAAAAACACGGCTGCACTTCGGGTGCGTGTGCATTTAAACATGTTTACTCTTCTATAGAAAAGCGCTCAAAAAGCGCAAATTCTCATAAACGTAGAAAAGCGGAATAAGCCGACGTTAATCAGCCTTATCCCGCCTTTGCAGTCAACAATTACTTTCTCAGACCAAGATCAGCGATAAGCTTACGATAAGCCTCGATGTCCTTCTTCTTGAGGTAACCAAGAAGGCTACGTCTCTGACCAACCATCTTAAGAAGACCTCTTCTTGAGTGGTGATCCTTAGGGTTCTTCTGAAGGTGCTCGTTGAGCTCCTGAATTCTCTCTGTGAGAATTGCTACCTGAACCTCAGGTGATCCTGTGTCGCCGGCCTTTCTGGCAAACTTGTTGATAACTTCTGTTTTCTTCTCTTTTGTGATCATTTTTTCTCCTTTTAGATCTTTAATCCTGAATTCGCCTGTTACCAAGGTCCGGTTGGAGTGTCCATGACCGTTAGTAAAGGTCGTTTCTGTTACTGTTGCAAGAAGTGACTTTGCAACCAATTTATGTTAGCATACAAAGTCATTTGTGTAAAGTATTATCTTGCATTTTTAAGATCGCTGTCTATCTGCGCCTTGAGCATATCCAGATTATCAAACTTCATCTCAGGTCTTACAAACCTTAAAAGCTCAACTTCTATAAATTCTCCGTAGGCATCACCGTCAAAATCATAGATATAGGTCTCAACGCCAACTTTTTCTTTTTCGGAGATTGTCGGTTTTCTTCCGATATTGGTCATTCCGTCATATACCCTGCCCCCCAGATGAACCTTACTGGAATATACGCCAAAAGGCGGAAGGAGCTTATCCTCCGGAGGAAGTATGTTCACCGTAGGTACTCCGATAGTATGGCCTATATGCCTTCCGTGCTCTACTATTCCGCTGACGCTGTAATAACTGCCAAGGAGTCTTTCAGCCATGACCATATTTCCATCAGCAACTTCATTCCTGACCCTGGTTGAACTGACCTCCGCACCGTCCATTCTCACCTTATCAATGAGAACCAGTTCGTAAAAGAGCTCTCCCGACAGGCTCTTTAGAAGATACTGATCTCCTCTTCCGCCTGCACCAAAGGTCACATCAGTCCCGGCAGCAATATAATCGGCATTGATCTGCCCCACAAGAATACGCCTTACAAAGTCTTCAGGCTCTGTAGCAGCAGTCTTCTCAGTAAGCGGAAATTCTATAAGTATATCAATACCGAGCTTCTTAAACTCTCTTCTCTTCTCATCCTTTGTAAAGAGCTGACGCACAGTGTGTCCCGTAAAGAACTCCTCAGGGGACGGATCAAAGGTAAATACAACGCTCTTAAGGCCATCCTTTTTCTGCTCCAAAATGTATTTAAGGAGCTTCTTGTGACCCAGATGCACGCCATCAAACTTGCCGATGGCCACAGCGCTTTTACCGTCTATATGAAACTTGGTTGTTCCTGTAATTATTTCCATTTATAAATATCTTCCAAATATGATCTGTAAAACTATTATGCCTCGTAAAAGAACTTGTCCACATTAAAAAGCTTTGTTCTCTCGCTGTATGTATAGATTCCAAAGAAGGTGTCGTCTTCGGAATAAACCCTGAAGGAATTGCCGTCCTTAAACATTTCCTCTTCATACTCAGTATCATTGACCCCTGCAGGATCTTCATTGAGAACGTTGTCTCTCCTGAAGCTGTTTCCGTTCTCCAGAAGCTTTCTTGCAAGGTCTTTTACATGGATCTTATCAAGATCTCTGAAAATATATTCCGGAGACTCTATGATCTCGTCAAGGGTCCCGGCATCTCTGAGCTGTTCCACCTGAGAAAGCGTTACAGCGCTATCAAGAGAAAACGCACCGACACGGGTTCTTGTAAGATGCTGCATTGCAGCTCCGCATCCAAGACGCAGTCCGATATCATGGCACAATGTCCTTATATATGTTCCCTTGGAACACTTGATCTCCATGGTAAAAATATGATCAGACTCCAAATGTGAATCATCCAGGATTGTTATTGCATCTATATGTATCCTGCGAGCCTTTCTCTCAACTTCTACGCCTTCTCTTGCAAGCTCATAGAGCTTTTTGCCGTTCTGTTTGATTGCGGAGAACATAGGAGGAATCTGGTCGTAATCACCGACAAAGGCCTTGACCGCATCACGCAACTCTTCCCTCGTCACATTTACATCTCGTGTTTCAAGAATCTGGCCGGACATATCCTGAGTGTCAGTTGTTACGCCAAGCCTGCACACAGCGATATACTCCTTATCGTGATCTGTAAGCATCTCAACCAGCTTGGTTCCTGTGCCGAGACACACTACAAGAACACCTACGGCATCGGGATCTAATGTCCCCGTGTGCCCTATCTTTTTCTGCTTCAGGATTCCCCTTAGCTTAGCCACCACATCATTGGATGTGAAGCCCTGTTCCTTATATATATTTATAAGTCCGTTAAATCTGTTCTGCATTATTCCTCATAAGCATAAAAGGCAAGTGGTGACACTTGCCTCATGTTATTCATTGTATAACTGTTTTTGAATATACTTGGTAATGTTATTGATCACATCGTGGCTTGTTCCGCACACAGTGCAGCCTGATGCTCTAACATGTCCGCCGCCGCCAAACATCTCTGCGACAGAAGCCACATTAACTGCTCCGTTACTGCGCAGACTTACCTTGTATTCAAGGGGGGCTATCTCGTACATGAATATCGCACAATCTGCTCCGATTGTAAGAAGCAGCTGATTAACTATTCCGTCCAGATCATTGCTTCCTACTCCGTAGAACTCCATTGTCTGCTTGGAAACAACCGAGACAATGCATCTTCCATCCATCAGCAGAATGCTCTCAAGAAGAGCTCTTCCGAGAATCTGATTCTGGATATAGGTCTTTTCATAGAAAACATGATCTATGAGGCTTCCAAAGTCAAAGCCATAGGAAATCAGCTCTGCAGCCACCTTCATAGTCTTTGGAGAAGTGTTGTTGTATTTGAACACACCTGTATCTGTCACCATTCCCATGTAAAGAGACTTGGCAATTTCCACGTCTATCCTGTCCGTATCGATCACGTCAAATACCAGTTCACATGCTGAACTTGCAGTCGGCACTATGTAATTCTCGTCGCCGCTTCCTGCATTGCTCACATGATGATCAATATTGACCGTTCTCTTTGCTGCATCAAAATACTTTTCTGCATCTCCGATCCTGTCCTTGGAACAGTCCAGAACAAAGAAAAGATCGTATGAATCAACATCAGTAACAAAGTCACTTCTTACATCATCGATATCTTTTATTATTCTGTATTCCGGAGGAATTGTTTCAAGGAAGACATCGCATCGCACCTTGGGATAGTTCTTTTTAAGATAAAGATACAATCCCATGCAGGATCCGATACAGTCACCATCAGGTCTTATGTGGCCACTTATTCCGATTGTCTTAGCATTACCAATCAGCTGGTCAATCTTCATTCTTCCTCCTGATCCTCAGTGGGTTCCTCTTCATCAATGCTCTCTCCTCGAGCAAGTCTTGCTTCGTTATCCTTGGCAGTAACTTCATCAATCTTCTTGGACATATTGATGGCATACTCGATGGAGTCATCCATGATAAAGCGGATCTCCGGTGTGTATCTCATGTTCAGTTCCTTGGCAAGGGTTGAACGAATGTATCCTGAAGCTGACTTAAGTCCCTCCTGGGTTCTTACTCTGTCCTCTTCGTTGCCCATTACGGTAACCCATACCTTACAGGTCTTAAGGTCAGGTGCAACCTCTACATCCATTACGGATGTAAAGGGGCTTATCCTTGGATCCTTGCTGTAACGGATTGCCTCAGAAATAACCTTCATGACCTCGCCGTTTATTCTTCTGTTTTTATTACTGTTTTTTCTCATGTATCAACCTCTGTGGTCAGGTACGAGGTACCTCAACCATCTCATAAGCTTCTACCCTGTCTCCTTCATGGATCTGGTCGAAGCCGTCAAATACAAGACCGCACTCGAAGCCTTCCTTAACTTCCTTAACGTCATCCTTGAATCTCTTAAGTGAACCAAGGTCTCCCTCGAAGATCATATCGTCTTCTCTGTAGATACGTACCTTGCAATCCTTCTTGATGACACCGTCCTTAACAAATGCACCGGCGATGTTACCAACCTTGGATGCCTTGAAGATCTGACGAACTTCTGC
>CAMORK010000084.1 GCA_946623755.1 uncultured Butyrivibrio sp.
GAGGATGCAAGAGGAGACAGAAGCCCGGGAGAGTTCTACCAGCTTGATATGGAGATGGCGTTTGCATCACAGGAGGACGTGTTCTCAGTATGTGAGGATGTTCTTCCTCCAATCTTTGCTAAATACGGCACATATGACCGCGCTTCGGGATCACCTTTCATGAGGATTCCATATCTTGAGGCTATGGAGAAATACGGATCAGATAAACCTGATCTCAGAATTGACCTTACAGTTACAGATGTAACAGAATCCCTTAAGGATTGCGGTTTCGGACCTTTCGCAAGTAAGAGCGAGGATGGTCAGGACACAGACGTAAGGATCAAGGCTGTTGTAGTTTCAGACTTCAAGGAGAGCCGTAAGTTTATCGACAAGACCATCGGTGATGTTGAGGTTCAGTCAGGCAACAAGGCTTACTGGTTCAGAATGGACGATAACGGAGAGCTTGTCGGAGGAATCTCCAAGTTCGTCTCTCCTATCAAGGATAGCGTAGTATCAGCTCTTTCACTTAAGTCAGGCGACCTTGTTGTTCTTTCAGCAGGTAAGCTCGGCGCAGCTCAGAAGACAGCCGGCGTTATCGTTAAGACCTTCGGTGCAGCAGTTCCGGGTCACATGGACAAAGAGCAGTATGCATTCTGCTGGATCGTTGACTTCCCTATGTACGAGATCGGTGAGGAGTCAGGTGAGCTTGAGTTCTGCCACAACCCATTCTCAATGCCTTCAGGCGGACTTGAGACACTTCTTAAGGCTGAGAGAGGCGAGATCGATCCTCTTTCAATAACAGCAGACCAGTACGACCTTGTATGTAACGGTGTTGAGCTTTCATCAGGTGCCGTTCGTAACCATGATCCCGAGATCATGATCAAGGCCTTTGAGATGGTAAGACTTGGTGAGGAAGACGTTAAGGCCAAGTTCCCTGCTATGTACAATGCTTTCACCTATGGTGCTCCGCCACACGCCGGAATCGCACCCGGTGTAGACCGTATGGTAATGCTCCTTGCAGGAGAGGATACCATCAGAGAGATCATTCCGTTCCCTATGAACAAGAATGCTCAGGACGTGATGATGGACGCTCCCGGATACGTAACAGACAAGCAGCTTGAGGAGCTTCACATCAGAACAGTAGAAGTTAAGACTGAAGAGTAAATCCAATACTTAAGATAAAGAGAGCGGGCAGTGTGTTAGTTGCACTGTCCGCTTATTTCTATCATGTGTGAAAAATACGTCAGGTCCGCCAGGTCTGTCAAAGACAGGCGACAGGTGCTCTGGGTGTGGTTCATGTAAATAATATACCCCGGGCGCCTACCTTTCTTTATCCTGTAGATCACCATGATCCTCAGGTCATGTTCTTTCATAAATCTGGCTATGTCAGGATTCTTGTCTCTGTCCAGATCAAATCCCATCACTGAAATAGGGGAGGAGTCAAATTTATCATCAAGCTCCCCGCTCTTTATTATTGACAGTTCCATTTCGTTGTGAGTAAAAGTGCTGCTACCGTCTTCGCCCATGATGTGCTGGAGACCGAAATAGCTCTTTCCCCCGTCTTCATCTGCCATGTAGATCTCATCAAGAGTGTATCCGCAGATCATCTTCTCAAAAGCTTCCTCAGCTGTGAGTTCATGAGTGATCAAAAGCCTGTCCATCAGATCTGTCATCAGAGTACTCTTCTCCCGGTTCATTATCATGTTTTGAGAGATTGTCATGACTTTTCCGTCGTATACTACCTTGCCGTGGATGAGAGGAGAGTAAAAGACATACCGGTTGCGGCCTTTTGTTTTGGCAATGTACAGCATTTTGTCAGCGAGCATGAACATGCTTTCATAGTCCATGGCATCTGTCGGGAAAAGAGCGCCTCCCATGGATACGGTTGCACAGACATTTTCTCCCATGTCCTGATATTTTTCTTCTACAGTCTTTCTGATGGTCATCATGATCTGTCGCATATCCTGCTCGGTACTGACATTTTCAAGGACCAGCATGAATTCGTCACCGCCGATTCTTCCGACAACTCCGTCATCACCGACGATGTCTTTGGCTATATGAGCAACCTCAGTGATGATTTCATCACCCTTCATGTGACCGAAGGTATCATTTACAGCTTTGAAGTTGTCTACGTCCATCAGGAAAAAATAAAATGGCTTGTGCTGCTTGGATTGCATAAGCTCCATGGCATATTCGGTGATGGTGTTCTTGTTGTAGAGTCCGGTCATCTTGTCGTAGTAGCTGTCAGCGCTTCCGTTTTTCATGGACTGGATATCGCTGAGTTCCATCTGTATAGGCTCCTCCAGATTCTCGGGCTTTTCAATGTTGGCTGCAAACCAGTCAAGACTGTCGTTTCCGGTTTTGACGCGAAAGCAGGTGAGGTTAGTAGAACCGTAGCCTATGGCAAACATGCAGTTCTGAAGCTGCATGATGTCAGGCGGCGGAATGATCTGGCTTAAATTATGCAATTTTTCCATGCTCAGATAGTTTAAGAATGCTTTGTCATTTTTTACGATATTAAGCTCACTGTCCACGCATATGAGATATCTTTTAAACCGTCGCATACTACCTCCATATTAGAATCATTGCTATTTTGAATGTATCAAAAAAAGAGCGTTGTTAGCAACAGATAATGATTTCAAATTACCGAAATTTTGATAAAACTTTTATAAATCACATGTTTAGTATTCTGCAAAGCCAGGCTATAAGCGAGAATAGGCTTTTTGACACAAAATCTTGAAAAAGGCGTAAATTGTCGTACTTTGGTTGTGAAAGCCCGAAAAATGCAGTAAAATAGACTATGGGTCTTTATTTTTCAGAAAGGAGCGCAGAACGTCGGATGGAAGTAAGAAATGTTTCAAAGCTTATTGGACAGTTTGCCATGGTTGGCCAGCTTGGACTATCACTTCTGATGCCGCTTCTGATGTGTCTTTTCGCATGTTATCTGCTTGTATCCAAGGTATCTGCTCCGGTTTGGATATACATTCCGGGATTTATATTAGGACTTGGAGCTTCTATGACAACCGCCTACAAGGTTTATCTGTCAGTTGTTCAAAAAGAAGAAAAAAAGAAGATAAAGAGAAACCCGAACGAGGTTTATTTCAGTAAGCACATATAATACTAGTTTTTGGGAGAATTCGAGGTATGAAATTACAGCCGGCTGTTAAGACTGAAACGGGGAGAATTGCCATCGCAACGGTGGTGGGCGTACTTATCATGTACGCAGGATTTTTTTGTTTGCACATGGTGTTCCCAAAATGGGCGCCATTTGACTATAAAGTCATCCTGGGAGGGATATTTGGCGCAATATACGCTATAGGTAATTTCTTCCTGATGGCAGTCACAGTGCAAAAAGTTGCATCCATGGATGATGAGAAAGAGGCCAGAGCCGCTATGGGCGTAAGTTACAGAAACAGGGTCCTTCTCCTTCTTCTGTGGGGAATACTGGGATTTGTTGTTCCGGTATTCAATGTAGCTGCAGTTCTAATCACATTATTTATACCTACTTTATTTATAAAACTACGCGGTATCATTTCTGCGGGGAAAGGAGGTTGAAGGCGAAAGCATGAGTCAAAGCTTCGAAGTTGATTATGCGAAGATATACTGGACTATCAAGACCGGTATTCCAATCCTTGGAGATTTAAAGATCACCGAGACACTCATTGTGAGCTGGATCGTAATGATCATAATCACCGGGCTGTGTATCTTCCTGACAAGAGACCTTCGGGTCGAAAACATTTCGAAAAGGCAGGCTTTTGCAGAAATGCTGGTTGAGATGGGCAACAATTTTGTCCGCAATAATACCGGAGGAAACAAGTTTGATAAACTGATACCCTTTGTATCAGCTCTTTTTGCCACTAGTGTGGTTTCAAACCTGATAAGTCTTGTGGGACTTAGAAGTCCTACAGCAGATCTGTCAACGGAAGCTGCCTGGGCAGTAGTCGTATTTATAATGATTACGTCCACTAAGATTAAAACCAACGGACTTGGCGGATATTTGAAGGGCTTCACGACCCCAATCGCAGTTATGACACCGTTCAATATCCTGTCTGAGCTCGCAACACCGGTTAGTATGGCGTGCCGTCATTTTGGTAACATCCTGTCGGGTGTTGTTATTGACGGACTGATCTACTGGGCTCTGGGCCTTGCATCAGCAGCGCTGTTCGGACTTATACCCGGTGCCGTTGGAAAGTTCCTTTCCAACATACCTATTCTCGGAATTGGTCTTCCGGCTGTGACCGGAGTGTATTTTGACTGGTTCTCAGGATGCATGCAGGCATTCATTTTCTGTATGCTGACCGTCATGTACATCGCCAATGCGGCTGAGGAAGGATAACAATTACATACGGAAGTAACACTAATAACAAATAATAAATGCTTTAGGAGGCAAAAGAATTATGGGTGATTTTCAGATTCTGGCAAAAGGTATTGCTCTTGCAGGTTGTGGTATAGGTGCTGGTTGTGCACTTATCGCAGGTATCGGACCTGGTATTGGTGAAGGAACTGCTGTTTCAAAGGCTCTCGAAGCTATCGGACGTCAGCCTGAGTGTAAGGGTGATGTAACAGGAACCATGCTTCTTGGTTGTGCCGTTGCTGAGACAACCGGTATTTACGGTTTCGTAACAGGACTTCTTCTTATCTTCGTTGCACCCGGAATGTTTATGAATTACTTGCAGTGATAAGAGGATTCAAAGTCATAAATTTTCATGCTTGCATGAAATGATTTATGACCTTGAAGACTTAACAGACATGAGGAAGTAGGCGTGTGCGCCGGATTCCGAATGGCTGTAGGATTGCGAGAGCGAAGCGGAGCAATCCGTATCACTGCACATAGTGCAGGTGGTGGAGCAATCCGTATCACTGCAACATTTCAAAAAGGAGAATGAAATATGAATTATATGGCGCTAATGGCAATGACTGCCAGTGCGGAGACGCAGGATCTGGTAACATTGGTGCCTTGGACCTTTATCATTCAGATCATAAACCTTTTTATCCAGGTGTTTCTGA
>CAMORK010000085.1 GCA_946623755.1 uncultured Butyrivibrio sp.
TTTTTGAAAAAGCTCTCGCTCCTTACCACATAGAACTGTCCAGCGTCATGAAAGTGCGGCTCAAGGTCCTGACTTCTCTTTGAGAGATTCTCAGGCTGCCTGAACACCAGCTTTCCGTCATGGATCTCCATAGCCCTCTGGGGCGGATAGGAAAACCTTACAACCGGAATGAGCGAATCTGCATCTGATGCTGAAAGCTCCTCCACTGCATCTTTTAACCTCTTTGCTGTAATAAACGGAGCTGTCGGGTAAATGCAGCAGAAAATATCAAACTCCTCGCCCCTGTCTTTGTAGGTATTCAGCACCTCTTCGATGACATCAACGGTTGTGGCAAAGTCATTTGCAGTCTTTTCGCTCCTGTAAAATGGCACCTTGGCGCCGTACTTTTTTGCAATCTCTGCAATTTCCTCATCATCCGTGGAGACCATCACTTCGTCGAACACTCCCGAAGCAAGTGCTGCCTCAATGGAATATGCGATGATGGGCTTTCCGTTAAACTCCTTAATATTCTTACGGGGAATCCTCTTGCTTCCTCCCCTTGCCGTGATCATAGCCAGTGTTTTCATAGACAAATCCTCACTTAGTTTTTTGTTAAAAGAGCTTTTGCAATCCTTACAGCTCCGCGGCCGTCGGTAACGCCGCCAAGGGCCTTCTTCATGGCCGACAATTTTTCTTTATCCATCAAAAGAGCTTTTACCTGAGCGCAGATATTCTGCAAAGTCTCTTCTCTGTCTCCCTCTTTGGTAACGTCGCCTGCAAAAGACATTCCGCCTGTGCCCTGCCAGAATGATACGTTGAACTTCTGATTGTCCGCCACCTGATAGAAAATCACAGGAAGCCCCACCGCCGCGCACTCTGTCAGCATAGTTCCCGCTGCTGCCACCGCAAGATCACAGCTTCTCATCAGCTCTGCCATGCGATCAACATTCTTTAGTATCTCAACATTTCTGTGTTTTGAAGAAAAACTCTCGAGTTCATCGAGATCTCCCACCATGCTGCCTGCCACAACTTTAATGAAGGCTCTATCTGTTATTTCATGCTCCTCAAAAGCCTTCACTACGCCAAAGAGCATGCTGTACATGTCAGCTCCGCCGGAAGCTATGAGGATAGCCGGTTTGTCTTTTCCCAAGCCCTCATGAGGATCTTCCTGATAGAACTGCTCCCGAAGAGGTGCATAGGAAAGGCCAAGCAGAAGCTTTGTTTGCTTTGCGTTATGTCCGCTGATGCCCCTATAGAGCTCATCGTATCCCAGCATTTCATAGTATCCGCTGTAGTTTATGAGTATATCCACCGGATAAGGCTCTTTTCCCAGATCATCCATGTAGGCGATGGGGCAGATATCCTTAAGTTCTTCAAAATATCTGATGGTAACCTGATAGGAATCAACAAGGAGCGCCGTGATCTTCCGATCTTCAAGCTCACGTCTAAGAGTCGGAAGCTCTTTTTCCATGTCCTGCCAGTTGCTGCCAAGGACAATCGTTTCGATCCTGGGATTGTCCGAAGCATAGAGTTCAACCAGTTCTCTCGACTCTTCGTCCGCCACAAAAAAGGTCACAGGCTCTCCCTGCTTTACTATTTCCCTGGCGATAGTGATGCAGCGCATGACGTGACCTGTTGCGATTATTCTGTTGGCATCTGCTCTAATACCGATCATCAGTCAATAAGCTCCCAGCTGAGGGGTGTGCCTTTCTCTATGTCCTGAGAAGCCTTTCTGCCAAGGACTTCCTCGTAGTGCTTTGTGTGCATTCCGTTTCCCGGGCGGATGGACCTCACGTTTTCTTCAGTAATGGTTTCGCCCTTCTTGATATCTTTTACCACGAAAAGAGATCTGGAAAGGCTCCTCTCCTTGATCTGCTTGTCAGTAAGCTTGTACTCGTAGGAGCCGAGGGCTTCTTCCATGATGCGCACTTCCTTTACCATCTGGGCAAACTCAGCGGGCTCCATGGAGAAGGCATCGTCAACTCCGCCTGCGGAACGGTTAAGTGTCAGGTGCTTCTCTATCATCTTAGCGCCGAGGGCTATGCTGCCCACAGGGATTGTTCCTCCCAGTGTGTGATCGGAAAGGCCCACAACGCAGTCGTACTTGTCCTTAAGCCCCTGCATCATGCGAAGGTTAACAAGGTTGTAAGGTGTAGGATATGCACTGACGCACTTAAGAAGGATCACGTTATCGTTGCCCTCTTCCTTGCAGGTGTTAAGGGCGAGCTCAATGTCCTCCTCATATGCAATTCCTGTTGCGAAGATAATTGGCTTGCCGAGCCTTGCGATCTTCCTGATAAGGGGAATGTCGTTTATCTCGAAGCTTGCGATCTTATAAGCAGGGACATTCAGATTCTCGAGGTAATCCACCGCTGTGGGATCAAAGGGTGATGAGAACGCCTCCATTCCAAGCTTTCTGGCCTCAGCAAAAAGACCCTCATGCCACTCCCAGGGAGTGTAGGCCTCCTCGTAGAGGTTGTGGAGGGTTCTTCCGGCCCAGAGTCCGTCGCCGGGAGTCATGAACCAGGGCTTGTCGCAGTCGATGGTTATGGTATCCGCTGTATATGTCTGGAGCTTGATGGCATCCGCGCCTGCTTCCCTGGCTGCGTGGATGATCTCTATTGCTCTGTTGTAATCTCCGTTGTGATTGCCGGAAAGCTCAGCCACTATCATGGCCGGATGGTTTTCTCCGACCGTCTTGTTTCCGATTTTGATTTCTTTATTAAACATGATCGTTTATCACCTCAAATTTCTTTTGTAAAGCAGTAGGAATCTTCTTCCTCGGACTGAGTGTAGCCGTTTGCAAGAAAACACCTGCAGGAAGCTTTGTTGCCTTTAAGAACACTGCCTTTGAGCCCGGTTATTCGTTCTCCTGCCGGCGATTCTGCAAGGGTATTCTCAAGAAGAGCGAGTATCTTTTTGCCATATCCCTTTCCGCGTGCCTCCGGAGCTATCATGTAACTGATTTCTCCCGTCGTGCCTTCTATGTCTATTCTGATGTTGCCGGCTTTTTTGTTTCCGTTCATCAGAATATACATAAGTGTATTCTCCCTGCCAAGGCGCTTGCCAAACCAAAGCATATGGCTCTCAAGGTCGATCTCGTCCTTGTTAAAAGAGTTTGCACGGGTAGTGGGGTCATTTCTCCAGTTAAAGACATCCTGCGCATCTTCAATTGTCGCATTACGTAAAAACAATGCCATTATAACTTCCTCGATTTATTTGTCCAGATTCTCAGTCTTTCTGTGAATGGATGGATCCTCGTATTTATCAAGGAAATCCAGTCCCAGATAGACGATCTCTTTTGCAAAATATACATTCTCCATCTGGGTGATGACGGAGATCACCTTATCCACCTTAAAGCCCTCGATGTCTCCCAGTACCTCCATGGGGAACTTATCCCTGATAACAACGGTGTCCGGGAATTCCTTTTCATAGTCGAGAACATCCCTTGGATGCGGCTTGATGATCACGCGGTTATCCGCCTTGTACTCATCAATTATGTCGGAAAAGAGCTTTTTCCTGACGTCCATTTCGCACAGGGGTTCAGTCAGTATCATGACCTGAGGGCGTTTGTCGCTCCCATCTCCAAGAAGCTGACCTACAACGCTTTCTTTGTTCTCAAGGAAGATATCCACAAGAATTCTGTGGTCCTCAGGTGTTAGTTTCTTATCGAGCTCTTCCCTGGGCTCCTCCACCACGTTTGGCGGGAGCGAGTGATTGGCGCTTATGTCGTTGACTTCATAATCTATGCAGTATCTGCTGTAGCCGCTCTCTATAAATATAAGGCCAAGGGCAGCCATGGCGCGCTTAAGTGGCCAGGCTCCACGGTTGGCATTCCTGGCCTGATCGTCAAGTCTCCCGGAATTAAGGCCATCCTCAATGGCGTGATAGCGGATCTTCTTGTAGTTCAGATAATATCCGATCGGATCTGAATCGCAGAACACGTATACATCGCCGTAGGTTGAAAGATCGGTTGGAATGTGCGGTTCCTGAAGCTTACCGAGGAGCTTAGTGTAAGTGATCCTCTGGAGGAGGTTGGCCACAATGTTTCCTTTGTCACGATGATAGCTCATGACTTCTTCGCTGGTCACATCTTCCTTCTCATCAAACATGAAGACATTATCGAATACTCCGGCCCTCTCAAGCCTATCCTTTAGTCTTCCGAAGTCATTGGACATGGTACTCAGCATGATATCTGCTTTTGCTTCGCTTTCATGTCTTTTCACCAGCTCTTTTACCACTGCGATATAGGCATGGTAGTAGGTGTGACATATGTATATTCTTTTATTATTTCTTTTGCCCATCATATCCACAATTATATTCTAAATAGGAAAAATAAAAAACCCACCACAAAAAAGTGATGGGTTTGGTGAAACAACAATTCCTGTCTGGATAGATGTAGTAAATCCGGTTGTCGGAGTTGCTGATTCATCTGTTCCATGAACATACTGCATTTTTCCACTCTTCATATATCTCTTCTTCATCGTAATCAGGAAGGTGCTTCTCAGCTATTGAACAGATTCCCTTTACATATTCTTCATTTTCCTCCACTTCAGAAGCTATGACATCAACGCTCTTCCCTTTCAAAAGCTTTTTGCAGATAAGTCCTATTAATTTCTGTTCTTTTCCAATTTCTTTTCCTATTTCTTTTCCTTCATCCTTGGCTTCTTTAACCAGGATTCTTTCTCTATCCCATTGTTGCATATATTTCTTGGTTACCTCCGGTCTTTTCTTGATCTTTGATACGACTGTTTCGAGGTTGTTTACTTCAGGATTTGATGCGCTTATCTTCTCTCCTGATACTATATATTTTAGCATATCAACAATTATATTCTAAATGGGAAAAATAAAAACCCACCACAAAAGTGATGGGTTTTAGTGTAAATCATTCAGTTTTCTGTCAGGCCGAACCTGTTACCAAGGTACATGAATCCTGCAAAGCCACTCTCATCAAAAAGTGGTGTCAGGTCTG
>CAMORK010000086.1 GCA_946623755.1 uncultured Butyrivibrio sp.
CTTCTTTCTGCTAAAAGTTCTTCGTCGAAATTGGCATCGTGCCAATCTCCTCGTGTCATTTTTTCTTTTTCCGTCATATCCCTCCCTCGTCAAATCCCGAACTACATCTCCGCCCTACCAACCTTCCGCCCTATTATACCACCTAACAAAAAAAGCGCCCACCGCCATAATGGCGATGAGCGCGAATTCCAGTTCTCAAACAACTCTGAACATCTTCTTACTGAGTTTATCTTTACTTTCTCCTCCGCCGGAGAGCTTCTCCTGCTCTCTCCGAGCCGACTCGACTTCCTCCATCCTGGCCATCTCCGCTGCTGCGTCCTCCATTCCCAGATGGGTTCATGACGCCGATGTCGTTATGCCCCATATGCCTTATAGCACGCCATATTGTGCCGATCATTTTCGCATTAAAGATTATGCTTAATGCAGTACTCCTGAATCCGTTGGTTTCTCTTGTCCAAAAAGATATGTTCCTTAACGAGAAACTTGAAATAGTCTTCTACTGTTTTGGGCAATCCGTTTTCCTTGAACGATGCGTCCCCCATCCATATATCTACTGAAGAGTAATCCTCTGAAACGCAGTCCTGCATAAAGAAAAAGTCCACATACCCCTTGAAATCTACAAACAGATCGTAAAATGCCTTATCGCTTTCGATCACATTGGAAAGGGGACTCTCCTCTCCGGCGTAATGCCTGCGGATACACTCCATAGTGAGATCCCAGCGGTCTGCTATACGTAAGTTTGTTCCCTTTCTCTGGTTCATGCTATTCACATGCACAGGAAAGATGACCATACTCCCGATAGTATATGACCTATGCAACAGATGCTCACAATACACATCGAAATCACTGAACCGTTCACGCACCTGGTCGATTATCTTCTTGTTTTTCAGATGGGTCATTTCTACTATGATCGTATCGCTTGAGAACCAGAACTCCTTCCACCTCAGGGCATAAGGAGCCCGTCCGGACTGAAGATCCATTATTTCACCGTTGGGGAGTTTCTTGCTCCACAGGATCTTGTGATACGCATTAAGAGTCGGGCTGTAGGCATCAGGATCTTTGCCCTTGGCATCGGACCTGAAGTCAAAAGTAATATCAATCATATAATTACCTTTTGTCAAAACTCAATTTCATACATAAACACGTGACGCTCTTCACTTTGCGCTTCACTCACCATCGTAGTATTACCCGTGCATTTCATTGCCGCCAATGCTGCATCAATTTTGGCTGCCTCCTTTGTCTTAATGCCGGATGTATTGCTACATTTAATCATGATTTTTTGGCTGGTAATTGTGTTGTCAGCCATTCTTAAATCAATCAGAGTTCTTACCGTCTGGTTGTTTTGGAAATACACCAGCTGAGGTTCAATTGGAGCCTGACCAACACACTGCATCTCTGCTACGACCTCAGATTTTGAGTACATCTTTTCTGAATCGCTGTGTTCAGCATCGGCGTTCACTCTTCCGACTTTTTTAAAAACACCCTTACCCTGAGCTTTCAAGTTATGTGATGAAAGTGTTTTTTTCTCTTCCAGATACGTGACTTTAAAATATCTTGCCCCGAGTTCCTGCGCTATTCTTTGTAATTCGCTGACCCGAGCAATCCTTAAAAAATCAAAATACTCATCTAGAGCAATATAATGATTTCTATTAGTTGGGTTAACATAGTATATGTCACTGCTTTTATTTGGATATAATTCTATTCCAAACTGATCGATGCAGTCTGTAAAAACATTGGCTACTTTCACACCTTTGTGTTCTGATAGGTAGCCAATTGAACCCTTACATACATCACTCTCGGCATGTTTCTTGTCAATATCAACCACTCTGATCATTTTGGGCATAAAGTGGTTATCACCATCCAGATCTTCAGGAAATACGGGCTGAAGAGCGTTGCGCTCTGCTTCAAGTTTTGCCTGATTCATCCAATTCCCAAGTTGATTGCCGTTTTGCTTTACACTACTCTGAACAGATGATGCCATTTTTTTCGCAGCATTTCCCATATTATCTGCAATCATTGCCACATCCTTTAAATCAACAGCTCCATCATCATTTTGATCTATGGCATGAATTATCTTTTTCCTGGCTTTATCGGCTAGGTTTTCCCTCTTCGTGCCTGCATCAGTGCTGGATGTGGACTCAGATTCGGATAAGTATATGTTCAATTCTGCCTCATTATTAATAGTTGCTTTAATTTCCTGATTTTCCTCCGAACTCTGCAGCACGTTATCATAAACATCTTTTGTCCTATTATCAAACAATACCCACACAATTTCGTCTATTGCATCCTGATGAGATGTCACGAAGTCCAAAACAGTATGCACAGCTATCTCTGCAGCTTGTTCTACTGGATATGAATACACGCCTGTTGAAATGGAGGGAAAAGCAATGCTCCGAATCCCCTTTTCAATGGCCAATTTCAGTGAATTCCTATAACAACTACTCAGAAGGTTTGCTTCATTGCGGTCTCCACCGCACCAGATTGGCCCAACCGTATGAATAACATACTCACATGGAAGCCGATAAGCTCCCGTAATCTTAGCTTCCCCGGTTCGACATCCATTCAGCGTTCGGCACTCTTCAAGCAATCCTCTCCCCGCTGCGCGATGGATTGCTCCATCAACGCCTCCGCCGCCGAGTAGAGAATTGTTTGCAGCATTTACAATTGCAGTCACGAAATTGACTTTTGTAATATCACCTTGAATTGTTCTGATTATTGTATTGTAGTATTTCATAATCTCCTCAAAGCCCAGGGCGTAATTGTGTGAGTGATATTTCTTTTCTCGATATTTATTATGTCAAATAGGCATAGATAAGATGCATAATAAAGCAATAACAAACCAATTATACAAAATAATGAATAATCATCACCTTATGCGCTTCATCGGCGTGTTCAAAATCACTTCACTGCGCACAGGGTTAGTAGGCTGGATCTTGCCATCTGCAAACACAATGTACTGGCAGACTTCAGAATAACCAAGACCAAGTGATGGGGATGTATTGAGGATCACGTTTTCACCATCGATCCAATAGCCTATAGGTTTTTTATGCGGATACTTTTCTTTAAATATATCAATAGCCTGTTTACTTGTCATCGCTTTCTCCTGCAGTGATTATCTTTCCTGTTAGTAATGCTTTTTGTTATAGCACCTTTGCCTGGTCTTACTCCCCTACTTATTCTTCCAGCTTGTCAGGACTGCATGGATGACCTTGGATATGGCAAGCCATGCGATCAGAAGGAGCCATCCGGGGAAATCTGAGGGTTCTGCATCAGATATTGTAAAAACAAGCGCCAGGACCACTAATCCGGCAATCCAACTGATAGTCACGATGACTGCCATTTCTCCTTTGCTCATGCTACAGGTCCCCCTTTCTGCCTATATTATATTCTCCTTCTAGGGGAAAATCATCAGTCGGCCAGTCGGGATTTTAAAGCTGGCCTATAAAAGGGCCAGCAGAAGGGCAGAATGAACAGGAATACCTCCCCAGCTAGTTTTAACCATATGTTTTGACTGTGATTTCGGCAAAACAAAATCCAGGGCTTAAGCCCTGGATCCCGTTAAACCGATACCCTGTGTTTCCTCAGTCGATCCTCTCAAACACCATTGTCGCCTGGATCTTATCTCCTCCCAGAAAACCTTTGGACCCGGAAGATGTCGTGGAGATCGTATGAAGCCGGTATCCTTTGGCGGCCTGCTTGTTTATTTCGGCCTGCAGATTTGTAAGACTTGCCGTACCGGAACCGGTTCCGAGAAGTTTTTCCGTGAGCACTACCTGGATCACCACATATTTGTCTCTGCGTCCTCCCATTGCTTTTCCTGCAACATCATCCCATGCCATATTTCTTTCCTTTCTGCCGTAGACTGGCGCTGACTTATTCGTATGCGGGTTTATGATGTCGAAGCATTCCGCCTTTGTTCTCCTGTTTTTGGCGTCGCTTTCTTTCACAGTGCTGATTATACTACCACACAATGGGGAATACATTATCTTCAGTCAAAGCTAC
The DNA here is from genome assembly GCA_946623755.1 of uncultured Butyrivibrio sp. Classification (GTDB taxonomy): domain Bacteria; phylum Bacillota; class Clostridia; order Lachnospirales; family Lachnospiraceae; genus Butyrivibrio. The sequence continues at coordinate 4,003 of CAMORK010000086.1, forward strand.
GGAAAGGTGGCCTAAATATAGACCAGCTAAAGAAGCCCGGCAAGGGTTTGTTCTGACAGTAAGTCTTGGCGATAAGTTTTGACCTGCAAAACAGCATTCCAGCGGATTTATTTATATCAGTCGGGTAGAAAGGACTGTTGTATTGCCTTTCTGTCCGGCCAGGTCTTCAATGATCATTTCCAACTCTTTGTTGAAGAATGCTAGTGCCTCTTCTATACGCTGCTTCCGGAGCACCTTCAGCTGCTGGTCGGCAGAAATACTGGAAAAGGAGAATTTCCATTCATTATAGGATTCATACGCACGGTTTCTTTCTTTATCAGACCCGGCGTATTTCGTCTGCTCCTCATAAATTCTCCTGACCTTTTCCCATTCCCGGAGATAGTAGTTAAGCATACCCGTTTCCCCGTCGCCGAACTGCAAAACCAGTCTCCCACCTTCACAGTAGACGTTCAGGCCATGGTATTTCTCCATCTCAAAGAGAGCATACATGGCACCATAGCGGTTGGACACCACGGGATCAGCCAACGCAAGAGGGGAACAGCCGAGGGCTGTGGCGAGATCTTTCAGCAGCTCCGTTTTCGGAGTCCTGTATCCGCATTCATACTGCCGGATGCGGTCCGCAGACAGGTTGACCTTTAGCCCCAGATTATGCTGTGTCATGTCTTGCAGGTCCCGTATCTCCCGTATCCGTGCTCCAATGCGCTTGGCTTGTGATCTGTCATCTATATCGTCAAAAGTATAATTCCGCATATGCTCCTCCCTTCATTGTGAGCTGTATAAGCTGTCTTTGCAGCAGTGACTATTATCCTAGAATATATATATAAGAATTCCTCCGAAAAGCTGCATTTTTAAAGGGAGTTGCTGACCTGTGCCATTTAAGCTGATTTTGACCATATGTTTTGACCGTGTTTTTGGCATAACAAAA
>CAMORK010000087.1 GCA_946623755.1 uncultured Butyrivibrio sp.
GCGTGTAGGAAAATCCCTTGTCAATGAACTGCCCTTCACCATCAAAGGGATCCACATTGGCTAAAAAGATATCCAGAAGCTTGTCATATGAAACCTTCTCCGGATCATACTCAAGCATTATGGTCTCGCGATGACCTGTCTTTTGGGCTTTCACGTCTTCGTATTTGGGGTCTTTCTCATCGCCTCCGGAATATCCGCAGACCACCTTGTCTACTCCATACATTTTATAGATCGGTGTGACGCACCAGAAGCATCCACCGGCAAAATATGCTCTCATAACTCTCCTGCCTTTTCTCAATTTGATGAAGACGTTGTTGCAGAAGTAGTACTTGCAGCAATGATTGCAACCAACATCGCTGTCTGCTCAGCAACCACTCTTGCTACAGCTCCGCTTATAACAGACGCTCCAACCTTGTAGTTCTCATCGGAATTGTCTCCCGCAACCATCATGGTTCCAAACATAAGCCTTGTGGCCTTGCCCATATCAAATGAACCAAAGCCCTTATTACCTTTAAGATAATCAGCTGTCTCCGATACCTCAGATGCAATGTCTTCGGGAGCAGCATTAAGACCTATAAGTGTTCCCAAAGAAGCAAGTTCATATCCCTTGCCATACTTGGCTCCTGCTGCAGCAAAAGCATCAAAAACAGCAATAGCCTTATCCGCTTTGTCCTGTGCATTACCGGCATATGAAGTAAGAACCTGAGCCAATGAATATACAGCATTGTCATGGAGCGTAAACTTCTTCTTAAGATTCTGATAAGCCTCCTCAAGTTCTTCAAGAATATCTTCTGTCTTCTTGTCAGTCATGGCAAGAAGCACAGCAAAGCATGTGTCCTCATCCGATGTAAGAAACGGATGTGCCTTATTCATTCCCTTCAGGATCTCATTGGTCTTCTCTATAATGGCATCAGCTTCAGATGTTTTACCAACATCACAAATAGTCATAGCAGCCAATGCTCTGTAATTTGATTCCCAGAACTTACCCTTCTGGAACTTGGCATATACTCCGGTAACGTCCTCAAGATAGCGCTCGGGATCATCGCTAAGAGCCATCTTCGAGCATACTATAAGCTCACTGTTGCCCCTGAACTCCGAGAATATTCCCTCTTTCTTCTTAAGTATCTTCTGGCATTCCTTAAGCTTCTCAACATCGGCAGTCTTATCCTTCTCAGCAAAGGTTGCAGCTGCGATTGCAGCCAAATTGCCGTTCTCGAGCCAGAAGCCCTTATGAATAAGTTTCCAGTTCTCAATCAACAGATCACATTTGTTAGTAATTGCTTCTCTCATTGTTGCTCCTCCTATTGATGTCGTTATTAAGCAATATTATAAATGTTTATTATGTATAATTTATGAACATTATGCCTCTTCCAGGATATTCTGACACTCTTTGATAAGCGACATATTGCTGCAAAGGATAAGAACCTCATTCCAGCATGTATAAACCTCATCTGCGAGAGATTCAACATCCTCAAATCTCCACATAACTGCGAAGTCTTCATAACCTGTTATATCATTGAATCCGTTGATCTCACGGTCAGCCTCATCAAACACTCTCTGCCACTCATCAGATGCTGTTCCGCAGAATGCCACGTTCTTGCAGCCCTTCTTAAGGATCACGTCTGCCAGTTCCTTGATCAGAGTTTCATCTATGATCTCATCGGTCACGATTATCACCGTGTGATTGGAAAGGTCCCTTAAGTTCTTCCTGTTATCAAAGATCCTGCGGTTAAAGATTCCAAAAGAAATATTCTGATTTAATGTATCCTCTGTATATATGTGCTGAATCATGGTAACTCCTCCTTCTCAATCAATTAAGCTTTTTTCTGTTATACAAAGCTTAGCAAGGATTGAGTCCCATTTTCAGTACAGCAAATAAGTCGGAGGGTCACAAGATAATGAATTTAATCTTTTTGTGCGAATTTTGTGTATAATTATCTAAAAAGTCTGACAAAACCACGGGAGATTATTATGAAAAAGACATGTGCTCTCTGCCTGTTCATAGCAGCAATGATTTTGGCCTTGACAGGCTGCGGCTCAAAGGCGATAGATGAATCAAAATATTATATGTACACCCCAGATAACGGGAAAAACATGCCTCTCGTAATTGTCTTTCACGGCTACGGAGAGACCGATAATGCCGGAAATACCAGAACCGTATCCACACTGACAGATGCCGGGAGTCAGAGCAAGAGACCATGCTACGTACTGGCACCGCATATTGAAGATGACACCTTCCTTGCTCAGTCGAACAGGGAAGCTCTTTACGCAGAAATAAAGGAAATATCAGATAATCTCATCTCGCAGGGCAAAGTTGATCCCGCAAGAATCTATTGTATGGGAAATTCTTTCGGTGGTCTTTCAACAGTCGAGTTTCTCGAGAACTATCCCGAATATATCGCAGGTTCCATAGTCATGTGTCCCGCACTGACATACTCTCGGGATTCAACATCAAATCTCTCAGGGATAAAAAACATTCCGATATGGTTTGCACATGCTACAAACGATAACGTTATTCCTGTCGATGTCAGCAGATCGGCTGTCATGACCTTAAAAGCCATGGGCGCTGTGAATGTAAACCTCACCGAATTTTCAGATCAGGAAATGCTCTCCTGCGGTGCTCTTACAGGCTTCCATCAGGCGGATTTTGCCGTAATGGCTGATGAGACTTTCCTCGAATGGCTCTTTTCACAAAAAAAATAATAGCAATGCAACAATTATTGCCCTGTAAATGTATGAACTATCGCAGTTTCCTGCAATATGCCAATTTTGTGCAACAAAAACAAATATATTTCCTTCTTGAGTTTCTTTTTTATGGTAAAATATTAACTAGAAGTATTGCTTTATGGGGGGAATTCAATATGGGTCTATTCGACAAACTTTTCCAGGGAAACAAAATCACAATTGCATCTCCTGTTAACGGAGAAATAGTGCCTATAAATCAGGTCAAAGACGATACCTTCGCGCAGGAAATGGTAGGCAAAGGCGTTGCCATCATTCCTTCAGACGGTAAGTTTTATTCGCCTGCAGACGGCAATCTTATAGCTCTTTTCCCGACAGGACATGCATTCTGCATCAATTCTGATGACGGAGCAGAAATACTTGTTCATATCGGAATCGACACAGTCAAGCTTGAAGGTCAGCACTATACCATTCATGCGAAGCAGGGAGATACTGTCAAAAAAGGTGACCTCATCGTTGAAGTTGATCTCGAGGGCGTAAAAAGCGCCGGCTACGATGTCATCACTCCTATGATCATCTCAAATCCCAATAAATTCTCTAATCTTGATAAAAAGAGCGGAAACGTAGCAGCGGGTGATGCTGCTATCGTACTGAGCAAATGAATGAAATTGCAGAAAGCAATTCATAATAAAGGAGGACAAAAGTATGATGAAGTATCTTCAAAAGATCGGTAAATCTCTGATGCTTCCTGTAGCAGTTCTTCCAGCAGCAGGTATTCTCTATGGTATTGGATATTGGATCGATCCAACAGGCTGGGGTGCCAACAGTGTTTTGGCAGCATTTTGTATAAAAGCTGCATCGGCGATCATTGATCAGATCCCGATTCTTTTTGCCATCGGCGTATCAGTAGGTATGGCAAAGGATCATGACGGAACCAGTGCTCTGGCAGGTCTTGTCTCATTCCTGATGATCACCACTCTTCTTAGCACAGGCGCAGTTGCTATGTACAAGGGTGTTGACGCTTCAGAAGTTCCTGCAGCTTTCGGTAAGATCCAGAACGCATTTATCGGTATTTTAGCCGGTATCATCGGATCAAGCTGCTACAACAGATTCAAGGATACCAAACTTCCTGACTGGCTTGCATTCTTTAGCGGAAAAAGATCTGTTGCAATTGTTACTGCGATTGTTTCAGCCGTTACAGCAGCTATCCTGTATTTCGTATGGCCTGTAATCTTCGCAGCACTTGTAGCTTTCGGCAAAGCCATCCTCGGCCTTGGCGCTCTTGGATCAGGTATCTATGCTATGCTTAACCGTGCACTTATTCCTCTTGGATTGCACCACGCTCTTAACGCCGTATTCTGGTTCGATACCGCAGGTATCAACGACCTGGGCCTGTTCTGGTCAGGCGCAGAAGGCGCAGTTAAGGGTGTTACAGGACAGTACATGACAGGATTCTTCCCCATCATGATGTTCGGTCTTCCCGGCGGTGCACTTGCTATGTATCACACAGCAAAAGACTCAAAGAAGAAATCTGCAGCATCTCTGCTTCTTGCAGGATCACTCGCTTCTATCTTCACAGGTATCACAGAGCCCCTTGAGTTCGCATTCATGTTCATGGCTCCCGGCCTTTACCTTGTACATGCGGTTCTAACAGGTATCTCTGCAGCAATCTGCACACTCCTTCCTTTGAGACTTGGATTTAACTTCTCAGCAGGTCTTGTTGACTACATCCTTAGCTTCAAGGCTCCTATGGCAGTTAACCCTTGGCTCCTCATCCCGGTTGGTCTTGTATTTGCTGTTATTTACTACTTCGTATTCCGTTTCGTTATCACCAAGTTCGACCTCAAGACTCCCGGTCGTACAGATGATGAGGATGAAGATGAAGAGAAGATCGAGCTTGCAAATGACGACTTCACAGCAATCGCTGAGCGCGTTCTTGCCGGTCTTGGCGGAAAAGACAATATCGTTGAGGTTGACTACTGTGCAACAAGACTTCGCACTGAGATCAAGGACTACACTCTTGTTGATGAGAAGGCAATCAAGAAAGCCGGAGTTGCAGGTGTTATCAGGCCTTCCAAGAATGCAGTTCAGGTCATTGTCGGACCTAAGGTTCAGTTCGTACATGATGAGCTGAAAAAGCTCCTGTAACAGGATTCAATAAATTAATTTAGTGCGTGCTCAACAATTAATAACCACTGATATTTACTGACTTTGCGGGCA
>CAMORK010000088.1 GCA_946623755.1 uncultured Butyrivibrio sp.
CAGGCACATAGACAGCAATATTAGTCTTAGGTGTCATGTTATAGATCTTGTTATTTCCGTCATATTTTACCAGTGCTGCAATCTCTATAGCTGGTGGATTTCCCTGCACCTTATCATAGTGAAGAACCTGTCCCAGGATCTTATCATTGAATACCTCGCTGGGCTTATTTTCACGGAAATAGTCATTGAGCAGAACACCTTTTAAGGTATCGCCATAGTATTCGTCCCTTTCAAGCCCATTATCTGTAAGGATCTTGTCAAAATCCTCATCATCAGCTATGACCACATCCATGCCATCTAATTTCAGATCAGCAAATCCACGCGAAAGGAACTTTTTATCAGCGATATCTGTGTTTGCCAGCTCGTAACGTGACTCAGGGGACTTTCTGAACAAAAACTGTATCATACCAGCGCTGTAAACATCATCAACGCCTTCTATCTGCTCTATTTTGCTCCTAAGTTTGTCACTTTCCGAAAGCAGGCAGGATGCTACAACCTGATATGGAAAATCAACCTCATACTGATTGGCTCTTGCAATTGAATTACAGAAAAAGTTGATCGTAAGGAACAAGATCACCGAAACCGCGATAGTAGCGGTAATAACCTTTCCCTTTACACCATTTCTTTTTATATTCTTGTAAGCAAGCTCCCCTTCATATCCAAAGATCTTGCGGATTAGTGGATTCACACGAAGCCCCTTGGCTTTTACTTTTACCACGTTGCTCTGTCTGAGCGCATCAATAGGCATAACCTTGGCTGCCCTGATGGCTGGAACAAAGGTTGAAATAAGTATTGTAAGTGCTGCAAAAAACACGATCGCTACAATTACAGAAGACTCGCATACTACAGGTATACTGCCCCTCATCCCCTCTGCGCCTACAAAAATGTCAGCTTCAAGGATCCTCCTTCCAAGAAATGCCAGGGTAATCCTGGTTCCAATGTAGCCACACAATAGTCCCAAAGGAATACCGATGATTCCAAGAATGAGTCCTTCAAAATAAACTGAGGATCTCTTTTGTCTTGCTGTGGCTCCGACGCTGGCAAGCATTCCCAGATAGCGCATTCTCTCTGTAAGAGACATACCTATGGAATTGAAGATCAAAATGACAGATGTAGCAATCACGATCGCAAGTGCAACTGCCATCATTACGAAAAATGACCTGTAAGAGCCTCCGCTTCCCTCAAAAGCAAAGCAGCTAAGCAGATACTCTGTATTAAGATCGTACTTTTGGATCTCATGATCTGCGATGATGTGCTTGATCTGCTTAAGCGCTGTATGGTCACAGTTTTTAAGCAAAATTACCACCTGGGCCTTTTCAGAGTCAGGAAAATAGCCTTCATCCAGGCATCTTATAATATCCCAGCTTCCGGTAGGTTTGTTGCCGTGAAGAATTGCTGTCACTGTGCAGGTCTCAGTGGACAGCGCCTTGAACTGTTCATCTGACCTGTAGTTTCCTCCCAGGTAAACTAATTTACCCTGCTCATCGTACATATATCTGTAGCCTTGCTCAAAGGTAAGGGTATCTCCGATTTTAAGATCCTCCAGGCCATTATCAATAAGGAACTGCTCTTCAACTGCTATCTCGGAGGAATTCTTTGGAAGGACTCCATCATAGTCTGATATTACCCTCATTGACATATATACAGGATCTGCCTGCTCAATATTTCCAATGCTAAAGCGCTCTTCTCTGCCGCTATTAAGTCTTACACCAGTTTTCTGCTCCGTTGTATCGCACAGACCAACGCTTTCAATCCTGTCATCCTCTGACAGTGATACGTACTGCTGATACGTGATCTCACTGAACTGAGCATGTACGTTTCCGTCAGACTGTATTGACAGATAACCAAAGAACTTAAAGAAAGAAAATACACCCAAAATAATGGCGCTTATAAGTGCCGTTGATGCCGCGATTCCAAGTATTGTTACCACCGATCTTTTCTTGTTTCCAAGAAGGTGTCTAAGTGTCAGGGTTGATACAATGTTCATGATGCCATCACCCCATCTTTCCTCGAATCTCTTGTTATCTGGCCATCCTCGATGGTAATAACTCTGTCAGCAGAAAGAGCTATCTTTTCATCATGGGTGATTATGATGACCGTCTGGTTGTTTTCCTTATTGAACTTTCGAAGAAGCGATATGATCTCCTTACTGTTCTCAGAATCCAGGTTACCTGTGGGCTCGTCTGCAAGAAGCAGAGCTGGATGATTCATAAGCGCCCTACCTATTGATACCCTCTGCTGCTGACCTCCGGAGAGCTGATTTGGAAGATGTGATAATCTCTCTTTTAATCCAAGCTTTTCCACAAGGTCATTAAGGAGCTTTTTATCAGGCTTTTTCCCATCCAGCAAGATTGGAAGTGTCATATTCTCTTCCACGTTCAGGATTGGAATGAGGTTGTAAAACTGATAAATAAGTCCGATGTTTCTTCTTCGAAAGATCGCAAGCTTGGTCTCATCAAGTTTTCCGATGTCCGTACCTGCGATGTTGCAGCTTCCCGATGTAGGGACGTCAACCCCGCCAAGAATATGGAGCAGTGTAGACTTGCCAGACCCGGAAGGGCCTACTATTGCCACAAACTCTCCCTGTTCTATATCAAAAGAGACATCTTTAAGAGCATCAACTCTTGTCTCTCCTGTTCCATAAACTTTGCAAAGGTTTTTGATTTCCAAAATGTTCATTTTTGTTTTGTCTCCCTTCTTAAACATTTTTCATTGTCTAAGAAAAGTTTAGTTTTCCATGCTTACAATCCCGTGACTTTTCCATTACAATTTTGTAATATTGTCGGTCTTTTAAACTTGTCTCATATTATCGTCTTATAAAAGCGCACAAAGAACTTTGTCCCCACACCTTCAGTGCTTTTCACAATGATGTCGCCATGCTGACCGGTAATAATGGTCTTTGATAGAGCAAGCCCTATACCCACGCTATCCTTCCCTGCATTTTTACCCTTATAGAACCTTTCAAAAATATGCGGAAGATCTTCCTGCGCTATTCCACAGCCGGTATCTTCAATCACGATTTCCTTGTAGATGTTGGTGTCCGAGGTACTTATAGAAAGCTCATCTCCACTCTTCATATGTTCAATGCAGTTTTTCACAATATTTTGGAGTGCCTCTATAGTCCAGTTCCTGTCACAGCTAAAAGAAATATCAGAAATATGTTTTGTGCATTTTATATTTTTCAGTTCCATCTGGATTTCAAAGGCTCTTATAACTTCCTTAACCAGCTGCTCTGCCTGTATATCTTCAGGCTTCATGGTTATGGTACCTGCATCAATCTTGGATAATTTCAGAAGCGTCTGGATCAGCCAGCTCATCCTGTCCAGCTGATTTGACTGTGTCTTAAGAAACTCAATTCGCTTCCCTTCATCATCCTCTGTCTTTAAAAGATCATTCATGACGATCATGGATGTCAAAGGTGTTTTAAGCTGATGGCTTATATCTGCTATAGCATTTGACAGAGCCAACTTGTCTTTTGACAAAAGATCTTTTTGATAATTAAGAGTAGATGTTGCCTTGTATATATTTGTCTTAAGGAGTGATAGCTCACCCTCTTCCTGATCAAGAATACCGGGAGCCTCATCTCCTGCAAGAACTCTTACCAGATAAGAGTTCAGACTGTCGATGGCAGCATATCTTCGCCTTGCTATTATTACAAAGCCTGTTGTAATGATTATTCCCAGTATCAATATCAGAAAAAATGCAGCCATGCCACAAATAGCATATCCACATACAGAAAGAGCAGCTGTAAATACAGCTGCCGTAATAAACATAAACTTGAGTTCCTTATTTCTAAACATTCTGCAATTCCCCAATCATGCAAACTTTAGTTACCTTTCAAGTATATACCCAAGTCCCCTGACCGTTTTAATGATCTGAGGTTTAGCCGGGTCTTTTTCTATCTTATCCCTAAGTCTTTTGATGTAGACAGTAAGAGTATTATCATTGACAAAATCTCCGCTTACATCCCACATCTCTTCAAGAAGCTGGTTCCTAGACATAACAACGCCCCTGTTATTGTAAAATGCAAGAAGCAATCTATACTCCAATGCAGTAAGCTCAACCATTTCCTCTTTTCCGGTCACCTCATCAAATAAGCCAACTTTGGCTTCGCTTGTATGAATGCGGACATTTTTTATTTCAAGTATCCCACTTCTCTCCGCTCCGGAATTAGCCAACCCTTTGCCACTTCTCCTAAGAACAGTCTTTATCCTGGCCATAAGCTCATTGATCCTGAAGGGCTTGCACACGTAATCATCTGCTCCCATCTCAAGCCCCATGACGACGTTGACTTCTGCATCGCTTGCTGTTAGAAAGATTACCGGAACATCCTCTTTTTCTTTGATGAATTTGCAGACATCATATCCATTTCCATCCGGAAGATTGATATCCAGGATGCATATATCAAATGTATTTATGCTAAAAGCGCCTTCAGCATCTGCCTTGGTCTTCGTATGGGCGACCTCATACCCCTCTTTTTCCAGAGAGTACTTAAGCCCCATTCCAATTGCGTCATCGTCTTCAAGTAAAAACAGCTTCATTTCATGTGCTCCT
>CAMORK010000089.1 GCA_946623755.1 uncultured Butyrivibrio sp.
TATGAAAGATATTACGATCAAAATAACAGGCAAGCAATGCTATGACGGCACTGAAGAGGACCAGATGGAGTTCGTTACTGACGGAAGGGTATACGAAAGAAACGGCTACTTCTACCTCATATATGATGAGTCTGAGATCTCGGGACTGGAAGGGTTCAGGACGACCCTTAAGTTCAACGAGAATTCCCTTAAGATGAAGAGATTCAGCAAGGAAGGCCCCGGGCCGGAACTGTATTTTGAAGAGGGAAAGAGATTCTCATCAAACTACCAGACGCCGATGGGACTTATGGAGATAGAGGTGCTTACGAGAAGCGTGAACAACCTTATGGACCATGAGTCAAAGAAGGGCTCCATAGATGTGGAGTATGACATCTCCCTGGGCGGGATAGCCGAGGGAAAGAACAAACTGATAATAGACGTGATGTAAAAAACGCACCGATCAGGCGTGACTTATAGACAGACAGAAGAAAGAGGTGAAAAATGCAGAAGATAGGCTTTGATTCCAACAAGTACATTGAAGAACAGTCCAAGTACATCCTCGAGAGGATAAACCACAGGAACAGCGAAAGGCTGTATCTTGAATTCGGCGGTAAGCTCGTACACGACAAGCATGCGATGAGAGTGCTCCCCGGATTCGACGAGAACGCCAAGATCAAGCTCCTTGAAAAGATGAAGGATCAGGCAGAGATCATCATCTGCATCTATTCCGGGGACATCATCAACTCCAAGACCAGACAGGACTTCGGAATAACTTATGACCTCGAGGTACTCAGACTTATAGATATATACCGCAAATACGACCTTAAGATAAATTCTGTAGTCGTTACCAGATATCAGGAATCCCCTTCTGTAGAGCAGTTCATAAACAGGCTCCAGAGAAGAGACATAAAGGTATACAAGCACTTCTTCACAAAGGGATATCCCACAGACGTGGACACCATCGTATCTGAAGAGGGTTACGGCGCAAATCCCTATATCGAAGTGACCAAGCCTCTGATCGTCGTAACGGGACCCGGCGGAGGATCCGGCAAGCTGGCGACCTGCCTTTCACAGCTCTACCACGAGTACAAGCTGGGAAGAAAGGTAAGATACGCCAAGTTCGAGACCTTCCCTGTATGGAACCTGCCCCTCAAACATCCTGTAAACATCGCATATGAGGCAGCTACCGCAGACCTCAAGGACGTCAACATGATAGACAGCTTCCATCTGGAAGCTTACGGCGAGAAGGCCGTGAACTACAACCGCGATCTGGAAGTGTTCCCGGTAATCAAGAGGATCATCGATACCATCACCGGAGAGTCGGAGTATCAGAGCCCGACAGACATGGGAGTCAACCGCGTAGGCTTCTGCATCACTGATGACGAAGTGGTAAGAGAAGCAGCGATCCAGGAGATCATCCGCCGCTTCATGATGGCAAAGGTGGACTACAAAAAAGGAAAGATCGATTCCAAGGTCCTCGAGAGATCAGAACTTCTCATGAAGGACGTCGGCGCAAAGGAAACAGACAGAAGGGTCGTCCTTCCCGCCAGAGAATATGCTTTGAAGAAGCAGGAACTCGACAAGAAATATCTGAACGTGGTAGTCATGGCTTTGGAACTTCCCGACGGGACCATCGTGACAGGACGTTCATCCAGGAGAATGGTGGCAGCGGGAGCCTGCATACTGAACGCTGTAAAGAAACTTGCAGGTCTGCCTGACCCCCTGTATGTCATCTCCCCTGAAGTGTTCTCCAATATGCAGAACCTTAAGGTTGAGGTTCTTCACCATGACAGGACTTCACTCAACGTTGACGACATACTGACTGCGCTCTCCATATCAGCGGATATGAATGAGAACGCGAACAAGACCGTTGGGATGCTTTCCAAGCTGAACGGGTGCAAGGCACACTGCACAGCTATCCTTTCAGACAATGATGAGCAGACCCTGAGGGCTATGGGAATAGACGTTACCTGCGATCCTGAGTACCTCACCACCAACCTTTATCTGGGGTAAGCGTGTCTTCTAAAAAATACACAAAGAAAAGTTCAAAGAGGGTTACTTTTCAATCAAACCTGTGTTATAATATTAGGTGTTAAAGTTAATTTTTTAACGAAATTAAATATAATCGTAAGATAATATATTTAAGGAGGCAAATTTAAATGAAGAAAATCGGCGTATTAGGAACAGGCACAATGGGAGCCGGCATCATTCAGGTATGCGCACAGAAGGGTTACGAAGTAGTAATGAGAGCAAGACATGAATCCTCCATCGAGAAGGGACTTGCTACCGTTAAGAAGAACCTGGACAAGATGGTTGCCAAGGGAAAGATCGAGCAGGCTGAAGCTGACGAGATCTTCGGAAGAGTACATGGCTCCACCGACATCAACATCATCGCTGATGCAGATCTGGTAATCGAAGCTGCAACTGAAGATATGGAAGCTAAGAAGGCATTATTTGCACAGCTCAACGAGATCTGCAAGCCTGATACCATCATCGCTACCAATACATCTTCTCTTTCCATCACAGAGATCGCAGTAGCTTCCGGCAGACCTGACAAGGTAATCGGAATGCACTTCTTCAATCCCGTTCCCGCTATGAAGCTGGTTGAGATCATCTGCGGACTTACAACATCCGAAGAGACCAAGGCTACCATCCTTGAACTCACCAACATCCTGGGCAAGACTCCTGTAGAAGTAGCAGAAGCTCCCGGATTCGTAGTTAACAGGATCCTGATCCCTATGATCAACGAAGGTATCGGCATCTATGCTGACGGCGTTGCTTCCGTAGAAGGAATCGACACAGCTATGAAGCTTGGTGCTAACCACCCCATGGGACCCCTTGAACTCGGCGACCTCATCGGACTTGATGTTTGCTTAGCTATCATGGACGTTCTTTACAAGGAATTCGGTGATCCTAAGTACAGAGCACACACATTACTCAGAAAGATGGTAAGAGCAGGCAAGCTTGGACGTAAGTCAGGCGAAGGCTTCTACAACTATCAGAAATAATTGAATAAGAAAAGCGAACAGCGCCCCGCATGGGGCGCTGTTTTTATGTCCGGATATTGTCCGGCGAAAGTTTTTTGCGAAATTTCGGGATTGTACTGAAAAGAAAAAACGGATGTGATAGGATGAGGGTAGGTCAGCAGGCAGGGGGCGCGTAACAATGGCCAAATCAGCTACACCTTGGGGGAATAGGCATATGTAGCTGAAAGAAAAAAATCTAAAGTCAGCCGCAATATCAAATATTTATATTTGTAGCTGACATATAATCTTTTGCTGTCAGCTACAATTAGGTGATATGGCGTATTGTAGCTGATAAATTGCAAAAAACTTTCAGCCACAATTGTTTCTTTAGAGAATTGTAGCTGAAAAAGCAAAAAACAGTATAACGATCAAAAGGAGGTAAAGGATTTGAGTAGAGCATTAGATATCGAATTAACCAAAAGAGACTATGAACTGGCTGAAATAATTACTGCAATTGATGAGGAAATTGTAAATGCCCCTAAAGAAAGCCTGAGAGCGAGTACTCAAAGGGGAAAATCCCAATACTACATCCGCACCAAGCCATTTGAAAGATCGGGCAAGTATGTCCGGAAGGCCGATTTGCCCAGGGCGGCGGCTATTGCGCAGCGGGATTACGATCGGGCGCTCAGGGAGGCGGCCCTGAAGGAGCAGGCTTCGATAAAGGAACTGCTGAGCATACGCGAGAGCGATCTGCCGGAGGATGTCTTTGGGAAACTGATCCTCCCCAGGCAGGAACTTGCTGTCCCACATTTTATATCAGATGAGGAGTACGCTGCGCGGTGGCTTGCGGAGCCCTATACGCCCAAGGGCTTCAAAGAGGGGGACCCGGAGTTTCACTCCACGGACGGCACCAGGGTGAGGTCCAAGTCAGAGGCCCTCCTTGGAGATATCTTTGACAGCTACCCGGTCCCCAAGAAATTCGAATGTCCGGTCAGACTCCACAATAGCAAGATCATACACCCGGACTATACGCTCCTTAATGTCCGGGAGCGCAAAGAATTCATCTGGGAGCATTTTGGGCGGGCAGACGATCAATCATATATGGAATACAATACCGGCAGGCTGAACGATCTGATAAAGAGCGGTTTTTACCCGGGAATTAATCTGATCATAACATTTGAGACAAAAGCCAGACCACTGGACACGAACGTGGTGAGAACTCTGATAGAACAATTCCTGCTCTGAGAGCCGGTGCATCTCCCTGCTCTTGCAAAAAACCCCCGCCTGTAGTAAAATTATAGCCACATTGATAATAAGAGCGGTAACATGAAGACATCAAGACAGAAAGCATCCTTAGTTTTAGACATCATAATTGCTGTTATGGTCTTTTACGCCTGGGCCAGGATGATCTTCCAGTGGGGAGATAACGGCACCATTTCCGCAGGCGGTTTCAGAAATCTCAGATATTTTACGGTCTTATCGAATCTGCTCATGGCTGC
>CAMORK010000090.1 GCA_946623755.1 uncultured Butyrivibrio sp.
CTAAGGATCTTGCAGAGAGATTCATAAAGAACTTCAAGAAGTATGAAGGCAATGATGCAGGTAAGGCACTTGTTGCAGCAGGTCCTAAGCTTTAATTTAGGAAGTTCTTTTAATAAGAATAAAAATAGAGCGTCACATCTTCGGATGTGGCGCTTTTTTGTGGGAATCATGTCTTACATGTCGCTTTTACTCTGGATATATTCTCTGGGACTATGCCCGTCAACTTTCTTAAATACCTTGGAGAAGTAGTATGCTGACTCAAAGCCCAGTGCGTCAGCTACTTCATATATCTTCATGTCACCGGACAGGAGCATTTCTTTAGCCCTGTCTATTTTCTTGGTGTAAACATATTCTGCAAATCCGGTCTCTGTGTTCTTTTTGAAAAGAACTGACAGATAAGCCGGGGAGAGACCGAAGACTTCAGCTACTTCATTGAGCTGGAGCTTACCGTTCAGATTCTCATCGATGTACTGCTGGATAGCTCCGATAAGCCTGTCTTTGCCGGAGCGGCGGTTTGAGCCGACGATGTGGCTAAATAGTCTTATGGGCTGGGCGTTATCCGCCTGCTGCTGAGCGGTCTTTGCTTCGTCAAAAGACACTGCGATATCCATAGGGGTTGAGACGGCAGAGCCGATGCCAAAGGTAAGAGAACTCTTAAAGTAACTGGTTATCATGGTCCTGGCATTTTCCAGTGCTTCTGTTATAAGATCCATAGTCCCTGCAACAGGAGTGTCCTCAGTGAAGGAAAAGACAACTGCAAAGTGCTGAAGATCTATTGATACGATCTGGCATGGTGCATGACGCGAGATGATCTCTTTGGCCATGCTGATGCTGGAGTTGTAGATATCAAGGGCTTCAGGAGTAAAGCCATCCCCTGAGCTCAAAGCACTATCTGATGATATCTTGCCGAATACCACGATATAGCGGTTATAGTCAAAGGACAGGTTCAGGGTTCGGGCCTCATTTATCAGGTCATCCTCAGAACCAATCAGGTGATTAAAGATTTTGAGCATGAATTTCTGACGAAGGTCCTCAAGAGAACCGGTGCTGCTTACGTCCTTTGAAGAAGATGCGGGGCGCGCCTCGTCAACTCTCTGTATTGCTTTATTTATAGCACCTGTCAGAGTCTGAGGGTTGAGCTCGATTTTTACAAGATAGTCCACGGCATCATAGACGATGGCCTGTCTTGCCATCTCAAATTCTTCATAGGCGGTCAGCATTATAAAGGCCGGAACAGATCCGTACTTATTGTGGGACTTGCCTAAAAGCTCGAGCCCTGTCATTACCGGCATTCTGATGTCTGCGATGACAATATCCGGAGGATTTTCCGAGATAATATCCCAGGCTTCCTGTCCGTTGGAGGCTGTTCCAACTACTTCTATTTTGTCGGCCAGCTCTTTTGCCAGCATACTCTTAAGGCCTATCTGTACGAGAGGCTCATCATCTACGATCAGTAATCTGTACATTAATTCAAAAACTCCAATTAAAAATTATAAGAAGGCTTCTTCCGGTGGTGCTGAGAACGGAAGGGTAAATCTCATGGTGGTGTAAACTCCGGGCTCACTTTCAATAGTGATACCGTAGCCATCTCCGAAGGTATATTTGATGCGTTCGTTAACATTGTAGACGCCGATCTGTCTGAAGAACTCTGTGCTGGTCTGGCTTGCACCTGAGAGGACTTCTTCAATGGCATCGGCTGTCATTCCGACGCCGTTATCTGTAACATCTATTATAACATTGTTACCTTGCCTGTAGGTGTGGATGGTGATCCTGCCTGCACTGCACTTGGGCTCAATGCCGTGGAAGATGGCGTTCTCGATGATTGGCTGCAGTGAAAAACGGTTTATGCGCTGCTTAAGGAGAAGCTCATCATCTGTAATATAATCCAGTTCAATGGTCCCGCCGTAGCGGTATTTCATAATGGTAAAATAGTCATCCACCAGCGAGAATTCATCACTTATCGGGATAAGATCCTCTGTACTCTTTGAGATGTTCTTCATCAACCGGGAAAGAGAAGTGGACATGTCGGCTATTCCCTCGGACCCCTGGATGGTTGCCATCCACTTGATGGTGTTTAAGGTGTTGTACAAAAAGTGAGGATTGATCTGGGACTGAAGAATCTGATATTCAAGGTCGTGCCTTGCCTTTTCGTCGAGAAGTCTTTTATCCATAAGATCAGATACGTTCTCAGAGAGATTGTTGATTCCTCTTCCGATCTCGCCAAGCTCGTTGTCCCACTCGATCTTGCCGTCTCTTGAAAAGTCGCCCTGGCCTATTTTATCGAGCCTTGTGATGATCCTGTCAACGGGCCTGGTTATTGTATGCTGAAGCGATATGCTCAGGATGATTCCGGCAAAAAGAATAACCAGGGATATTACTACAATAAGAAGCTGGTACGAACGCATCCTGTCTATCAGCGCTGTTCTCGATGGCAGGTAGGAAAGGGTCCATCCGGTATCAGGAAGGGTATAGGAAATCGCACCTTCGGGAACAGTCTCTTTTACCAGATCAGAGCCGGTATATCTGTATGTGATACCGCGGCTGAAAGTGATATACAGGGCGTCATCCTTGGTGAGGACAAAACTCCGAAGCGAATCTGTGATCACAGAGATCGGAATGTCCATGTATACCCATCCGATCAGGGCTGAGGACGAAGAACTGTAGATTGGTCTTATAATAGGAAGAACCTTCGGATTGCCGCCGCGGCTTAAGGGATTTGCATAAAATCCGTTCCATTTATAATTCGAAGCTGTGATCAGATCGTCAAAAAAGGAAGTATCCATTATAGTCATGGGAACATCTGTTACAGACTGGTCGTTTCCGCCGGAAACACACTGAAGGAACTGAGTTCCTGAGGGAGTTGAGATCACAACTCTGGTTACGGCATTTCTGACACCGACAATATTGAACTCATTATTGAGATGGTTCCATGCGCTTAAGGATAGCTTTTTCCCGGCCTGAACGTCCTGCAAATAGGATCTGTCCACGGTGCGAAGATAGTTACTGATTGTGCTGTCGAGGCATATCCAGTTTGAAAAGGTAAGAACAGTGTTTATGTCGGAATCAAGGTCGTTGCCAAGGATGTGGATGTTTGTAAGAGCAGACTGCTGCTGGTTTTCTCTTAAATACCGCGCAGACAGGACATAGCTGGAGCATGCAACTGCCAGAGCTATTATGAGGGCAAAACCAACAGCCCATATAACGATTTTGTTACGGATAGAGTGTTTTTTTGTATGCATAGGTATATATTAGAGCAGTGGGGAATTAAAGAAAATACAATTTTATATAAAAAAATTGCATTTTTTTGACAACAAGAAATAAAGAATGTGCATTCATTCAATTATGAACAAAATATAAACTATGAGTATAACAAACACGCAGCCTAAATGGCGGCATCTTAAGAGGGAGGTTATCATGAAAAAGAGAATTCTTAGCTCTTTACTTGCTATGACACTTGTCGTTGCAAGCATCACAGGTTGCGGTGCAGCAGCAGAGCAGGCACCTGCAGCAGACACAGCACAGACAGAGACACAGGCACAGCCCGAGGCAGCTCCGGCTGAGGCTACAGAGGCAGCAACAGAGGCTGCTGAGACAGCAGAGGCTACATCAGATGAGCCTGTAACACTTAAGTGGGCACTTTGGGATGTATCCAGCACAGTTTACTATCAGCCACTCATCGATGCTTATACAGCAGCTCATCCAAATGTAACCATCGAGATGGTTGACCTTGGATCAACAGATTACAGCACAGTTCTTGGAACACAGCTCTCCGGAGCAGGTTCTGACTTCGACGTAGTAACAATCAAGGATGTTCCCGGCTACGTTTCACTGGTTAACAAGGGTGTTCTTGAGCCCCTTAATGACCGTATCGCAGCAGATGGCGTTGATCTTTCACTTTACAACGGTGTAACAGATCAGGTTACTATCGACGGAAATCTCTATGAGCTTCCTTTCAGATCAGATATCTGGGTTCTTTTCTACAACAAGGACATCTTTGACAAGGCAGGCGTTGACTATCCTACAAACGACATGACATGGGAAGAGTATGACAAGCTTGCAAGAAGCGTAACAGATACAACACCCGGTGCTGAGGTTTACGGATCTCACTACCACACATGGAGATCAACAATCCAGCTCGACGGTATCCTTGATGGCAAGCACACCATCGTTGATGGCGAGTACGACTTCACAAAGCCTTACTACGAGATGGTTCTTAATCAGCAGAAAGACGGTGTATGCATGGATTATGCAACACTTAAGACACAGGGACTTCACTACTCAGCAGCATTTGCTCAGGGTAACGTAGCTACAATGAACATGGGATCATGGTTCATCGCAACTCTTATCCAGAAGATCAAAGACGGCGAGTACACAGACTGCACAAACTGGGGTATTGTTAAGTATCCTCA
>CAMORK010000091.1 GCA_946623755.1 uncultured Butyrivibrio sp.
CGAAAGAATTGCAAAAACCAGCCACATATATATTTCTCCTAAATCAATATCTATAATCTTTATTTATAATAGTATAATCAATGCACAACCAATGCCCTGGAGCTATTCCAAGGCATTGGTTTTAGTTTAAGGTGTTCGGAATCAAGCATGCAAATATTCAAAAGGGCCGATTTTCGGGACAATAACATGACTTTTTTAATCAAAAGCCAAACCGACAACACGTGACACATCGTCACGGGTTCATTCAGGCCCGCGCGTTACCGGAGCTGGCCCATTTCTCCGGTAACGCATCTATACAGATCATGAATTTCTCCAGCTTGTAGGACGGCGTTTCTCATTGCCCGTCAGATAGTCTTCCAGCTTTACCTGGCTGCTGTCATTCAGGTGATTGAATACGTCCGCATAGGTATCGAGAGTTATGTGAATATCCGTGTGGCCCATCCATGTTTTAAGGACAACCGGCTGTACACCGGCTTCGATGCACCTTGTTGCAAAAGTGTGACGAAGCGAGTGCTGTCCATAGTATGGCAGATCATACTTATCGCATACCCTTCTGAAGAAATAGCAAACCTGTTGAGTGGATATGATATCACCTTTCCTATAATCATAGAACACGGTTCCTGCCTTGTTGTTTCTGGCCTCTGCCAATGCTTCTTCCAGTATAGGGCGCACGAGTTCATTGATAGGGACATCTCTGACTCCTGCATCGGTCTTAGGATGTTCTTTCCAGAAGTTCCTTCCGCCAAGGCCCATCGAGATCGTAGCCCTCACATGGATCACACCGTTGGCAAGGTCTATGTCCTCCGGCTTGAGGGCATTGATCTCCCCCATTCTCATTCCCGTATAGAGCTCGATCATCAGCTGCTTTTTGTAATTGTTGCTGCCGCTTGTTTTATATTCCTTAACGCAGGATAATACAACCGGCACGTCTATAGGAAAGCAGCCCTTTTGGGGCTGCTCATAATCTCTCATTCTTCCCATTACGGTTGGGTCTTTTCAGTATAGTACTCGCCACGTGTCCATACGACATCGTCCGGCTGCGGCGGATACTCGCCCTCTGTTATATCCGGAATCTGCCTCATTATCCTGCTCCACAGAAGAGCTGCTGTTCCGGACGATCCGCTCATTACTGTATTATGATCTGTCCCTATCCAGAGCGCAGCGGAGTATTTCGGCGTAAATCCGACGAACCAGTAATCGTAGTTATCATTCGTGGTTCCCGTCTTGCCGCCTACCTGCACGCCGTAGATCGATGCGTTCCGGCCTATTCCCCTCGACACTACAGATTCGAGGCAGTCTCTCATTATGAACGCTACGTTCTCATCGAGCACTTTGGTCTCTTCAGTCTTTTTCTCAAGGAGAGTCTTTCCTTTTGCGTCAGTCACCTTTGTGTATGCAACAGCTGAGTCTCTTATGCCCCTGTTCGGGAATGCTCCATAAGCAAGTGCCATGTCAAGCGGCGTCGTTCCGTATGTCATCGCTCCCAGAGCCAGAGCTGCCGGATTTAAGTCATTAGTCGGGAGGGAAGCATCATCGACGACCGTAGATATCCCGTATTTTCTGAGCATCTCCATTGAGTAGTCCGCTCCGACCTGCAGCTGTATCTTCACAGCGCAGGTATTGATCGACTGCTGCAATGCCGTCCTGAATGTCCTGTATCCGGAGAAGCTCCTTGAGAAATTCATCGGCCATATCTCACCGTTTATCTTCAGTCTCTCATCGACCACTACCGATCCGGCAGTGATATAGTCTCCCCAGAGTCTTGTGCCCTGCCTGTCAATTTCGTAATCAACAAACGGGAACGTTTGCATATGCTTAGCATAATCTTCACTTTTCTGGAGAGCAGCAGAGTATACGGCCAGTGGTTTGATCGACGATCCCGGCTGACGCGGCGATGTTGCCCTGTTGAACAGCATCTGACCGGAGGTATTTCTGCCTCCTGCCATCGCGCGGATCTTACCCGTGCCGACTTCGGCAACTACCATTGCGGCTTGAGGATCTTCAGCAGAGTATGGGAAGTTCCAGTCGTCGCTGAATTCGGTATTGATCGCATGCTGTATATCCTGATCGATCGTTGAATAAATGCGGAGTCCGCCTGTGTGTATGAGCAGCTCTGCCTTTTCCTCAGTCATGGAATACTGATCCGCGAGGTCTTTTGCTACCTCTTTTGTGAGGAAGTCTGTGAAGTACGTCAGCTCTCTAGGCTTTTTCTCTATGTGCGGATGAAGAATCTCCTTCATCTTCTTTTTTGCCTTCTCTGCCTGCGCGGAGTCGATATAGCCCTGCTCCGCCATTAGATCGAGCACAAGATCGCGTCGTTCAGTGGCAAGATTATTCGCATACAACTTATACTTTTTCATATAAGTCGTATCCTCACCCTTTTCGTCTTTCAGGAGGGCGTATCTGTCAGGAGCCTGAGGCAATGCCGCTAGGGCAGCGCTTTCCTCAAGAGACAGCTCGCTTACTTCCTTTCCGAAATATGTATAAGCTGCGGCTTTGATACCATAGCAGCCATATCCAAGATATATGGTGTTCAGATATGCTTCAAGTATCTCGTCTTTTGAATATGCCCTTTCGATCTTAAGAGCATAGATCATTTCCCGGAACTTACGTCTCAGTGTCCTCTCACTCTTTATATCCGAAAGGAACACATTCCTGGCCAGCTGCTGCGTAATGGTGGATGTACCGCTTATCTCATCCGAGCGTCCGGTCAGCTTGCTGAGGACCGCACCAAACAACCTCTTGTAGTTCAGGCCATGATGCTTGTAGAACGTTTTGTCCTCTATAGCTATAAAGGCGTTCTTTGTATTCTCCGGGATGTCTTTTATTGAGACGATCTCTCTGTCTTCGGTGTAATAGAGCTTGTCGATCTCCTCTCCCTTTGAATCATAAATGATAGAGCTGAGATCGATATTTGAATATATGTTGCTGGCATCAGGATCAATGTCCGGAACTGTATTGTAGGCATATATGAAGGTGCCCAGAAGTGCAACAGCGATGAGGCATAGCACGCCGAAGAGCACACGCCACTTAGTCAGACGTATAGCTTTCCTGGCCGGTTTGTCTTCTACAGTGGATTCATCTGCCTTTACTTCTTCCGATTCTTCGGTTTCGTCTGCCTTTGCTTCTTCATGTTCTGCGGGCTCGCCATCCTGGTCAATTTCTTCAGATTCTACCGCCTCGGCGGTTTCGACAGGCTCAACCACTTGTGCCTCTTCTTCAGATACGTCTGTTTCGACAGTTTCAATAGCCTCGGCCACCTGAACCTTCTCGTCAGATGTTTCTGGCTCGACAGTTTCGATAACTTCTGTCTCCTGAGTAGTCTCGATGTCTTTGGCCATCTCTTCCGACTCTTCAGTCATGACTGGCTCGGTTGGTTTGTCAGGCCCTGTAGGTTCTGCCACTTCAACAGATTCTGCCGGTTTATTCGGTTTTACCACCTGAACAGATTCGTCAGGCTTTTTGCTTTCGAAAACCTTTGCAAACTCAGCAGTCTTTCGTTTTATAAAGTTAAATAAACTTCCTCTGGATTTCTTTCTGAAAGGCTCGTCAATCTCTTTCCAGGTGAAGTTTATTTTTTCGTCATTATTAATATTTTCTTTTTCTTTGTCGTTTATATTATCTGCCACAGATGTTACCTAAATAAGTCAGACAGCCCTTGTAGAGCTGTCCCTGTTTAGCCACTTATTTCACTATTGGGCTACATATGCAATTGTACCAAAAGAGCAACTATCATTAAACAAGCTAATTGAAAAAAGCCGGCAAATTGCCGGCCTAGTTTAATAATAAAAAAGCAGAAGCGTGCGCTTCTGCTCTTATGTTTTCATTAACAGCTGAAATTATGCCAACAGCATTTGATGAGGATATATTTTTTTAGTATAAGAACGCTTAATAGTAATGATGATTTTTCAGATATGATACATTAATGCTAATGCAGTCAATGGAGAAATAGTATGAAATATAAGAAAAAGAAATTTTTGCGAACTGTATTTGTAATACTGTAATACTATCCTTAAATTTCAGGATTTAAAGAAAAAGCATGCTCCAATCTTTAGTAAAGTAAAGAATGTAATGCTTTCAAATGATAAGTATTCGGCAAAGGAAAAAGAACAGATTCGCAATATGAATTATGAGGATGTTGGCGAATTCATGCTTGGTAAATATAAACAGCTGTATACAGATGGTGATTTCATATTTGATACTGATTATGGACTTACCCCGTTCAAGCCAATTTCTAATACCAACATTCTGGAAGCGAAGGACTATCTTAGAGGATTATGCAATGAGTCTGGAGAAGTATTAACATGGGAAAGGCGTGGTTCATGCGGTGTTCCCAGTACTGACTGGATAGTTGATATTTATGACGGCTTTATAAATGATAAAAAAATTATCACAATTTATA
>CAMORK010000092.1 GCA_946623755.1 uncultured Butyrivibrio sp.
TACCATTTCTGGTATAAGAGTCTTATTGTCGTCACACTTAACTTAATGACATTGGCATATCTGGCGGGCTTCTTTTTTGCATCTGACTTGTATATAATTATTGTAAATATAACACAAATTATATTTCTAAATTGTTCAAACAATTAGCTAATTTACACACATAATGTATGGTAATTATATATAAATTTGTTATAATATACTAAGTAAGGCTTTTAATATAACAAAATGGGAGGACAAATTGCATATGTCTACTAGAATTTATGATTGCCTAAAGTGTATCGGTGAAAAGATTATTGAAAACAAGGACTTTCTTACCGATCTTGACAGAGAAATCGGTGATGCTGACCACGGTGTAAACATGGCAAGAGGTTTCACGGCCGTTATCGAGAAGACATCTCAGGATGATCCTGATATCGGTGCAGTTCTTAAAAAGACCGGAATGACTCTTTTATCAACTGTAGGCGGTGCTTCAGGTCCTTTATACGGAACAGCATATATGGAAGCTGCCAAGATTCTGGCAGGGAAAGATACATTATCTGCCGAAGATTTCAAAGCTGCTCTTGAAGCTGCAATTGCCGGTATTCAGAAGAGAGGAAAAGCTGAGAAAGGCGAAAAGACAATGCTTGATTCTCTGATTCCTGCTCTTGATGCTTATTCAGCTAAGATAGCAGAGGGGGGAAGCCTTGTAGACGGCCTTGAAAAAGCATGTGAAGCTGCTGAGGAAGGTATTGAATTCACAAAGACGATTGCTGCAACCAAGGGCCGTGCAAGCTATCTCGGCGACAGGAGTATCGGACATCAGGATCCCGGTGCAACTTCTGCAACAATGACACTTGAAGTAATCAGAGACTTTCTTAAGGGGTGAGCCATGGTAGGAATAGTAATCGTATCTCACAGCAGTAAAATCGCTGAAGGAATAACAGACTTAACAGCTCAGATTGCATCAACACATAAGGGTATTATTGCTGCCGGTGGTATGGAAGACGGAGAAATCGGTACCGATGCTGTGAGAATATCCGAGGCGGTCAAAAAAGCCAATGACGGAGACGGAGTTGTTATTCTTGCCGATCTCGGAAGCGGAATAATGAGCGCTGAAACAGCAATAGAGCTTCTTGATGGTGAAGATATAAATGTAAAACTTGCTGATGCACCAATCGTAGAAGGAGCAATTGCCGCAGCAGTTACAGCTGCCTGTGGTCAGAATATGGAGGCAGTTATTACAGCCGCTGAACAGACGCGTGCTGTCAAAAAAATAAATTCATAAAACAAGGAGGCAGGACATGAAGAAACTAATCAATGGGGTTGACAACGTTGTTGACGAGATGCTGGATGGTATGATTGCAGCTTATCCTCAGTATCTGAAAAGGCTCGACGGCTTTGATGTTGTTGTAAGAGCCGGTGGCTCAGATGGTAAGGTTGCTCTTGTATCCGGTGGCGGAAGCGGACATGAACCGGCACACGGTGGCTACGTTGGTAAGGGAATGCTCGATGGCGCAATCGCAGGCGCTGTTTTCACATCACCTACTCCTGACCAGATTTTTGAGGCTATCAAAGCAGCAAACGGTGGCAAGGGTGTTCTTCTTGTAATCAAGAACTATACCGGTGACGTAATGAATTTCGAAATGGCTGCTGATATGGCCAGAGACGAAGGCATTGAAGTTGATCAGGTTATCACAGCTGACGACGTTGCTGTTGAGAATTCTACCTGGACAACCGGAAGAAGAGGAATTGCAGGAACCATCTTTGTTCACAAGCTTGCCGGTGCATGTGCAGAGGCCGGTGGAAGCCTTGCTGAAGTTAAAGCAGTTGCTGAGAAAGTTATCGCAAATGTTCGTTCAATGGGTATGGCTGTTGATGCCTGCACAGTTCCTGCAGCAGGAAAGCCAAGCTTTGATCTTGCTGAAGATGAGGTTGAGATTGGTATCGGTATCCATGGTGAGCCCGGTACACATCGCGAGAAGATCAGCCCTGTTAACGATATCGTAGATAAACTCCTTGGCAAGATCCTTGCAGAAGGTATTTACAATGCAGGCGACGAAGTTGCTGTTATGGTTAACGGAATGGGCGGAACACCTCTTATGGAGCTGTTTGTAGCAAATAAGCACCTTGCTGAAGAGCTTGCAAAGAAGAATATCAAGGTTTATAAGACACTTGTAGGCAACTACATGACATCACTTGATATGGAAGGCTTCTCAATCACACTTCTTAAAGTTGATGATGAGCTCAAGAAACTACTTGATGCTCCTGCAGATACACCTGCATTTGTTCAGGCATAATTGATAATGGGTAATAATTAATTAATTGCTAAAAAATAGAAACTCTCTGTTAGAGGGTTTCTATTTTTTAATCAGACAAAGAAAATGTAAGAGGCAAATTTGATATATCATCCGAAAGATTGTAAACTTATCATTAAGGCATTATCTCGGTAAAGACTTTCAAACAAAAGAAAGGCGGAACTGATATGAAACAGAGATTAATTACAACAATCACAGCTATTTCCCTTACAGTTTCTCTCCTTGCAGGTTGTGGAAGCGTTGCGCCCGAAACCTCACAGGAAGATCCGGCTGAGCAAAAGATTCAGGAATCTGAGAACCAGAAGGCGCCTGCTGATAGCGATGAGACTAACACGGATGGTGCCTTAGATATTACAGGGCACTGGAAGCTAATGTGTGAACTCAACCATAGTGAGTATGCTAATGGTGATTTTTATGATACCTCTTTAATGTACTGTGACGGCGAAGCGCCTGAGTCAGAGATTATCATCCGCAATAATGGCGAGGAATATATTGCCGATTATTACTATACACAATACGAGTACTACGAGAAAAACTACGGAATTCCTCTTGTAAAAAATGAGTCAGACGGATCTTTTACATTGGTAATGGCTGATCCTTTTGCCGATTCTACTAGTGAAGATCAGGAATTGACTATTTCTCTAACCGATGAGGGGAGACTCGTTATCAATAAAGAATATAGTTATGAGGATGAGGAGGATCCTGAGTACTGGTCAAAAAGTACTAATACCAGCATCTATCTTCCAAAGGATTCACCACTGTTCGATGATCCTGAAAGTCTGCGATACTTTGACACAGTTACTGTTTCAAATACAGCAGACCTTTTAAACAGCATCCAGAATAACCGTAAGATCCTTCTTGAGGCCGGAGAATATGACTTTTCACAGGTTGCTTCAAAGGCCATAAACAACTATCGCATCAGTGAGAGCTGGGACGGAACAATGAATGTTTTTGCAGACGTTAGCAGTTTATGCCTTGAGGCCAAGGACGGAGCCAAGGTTGAGCTTTGCATCGATGAGCCCTATGACCCCGTAATGTCTTTTAGAAACTGCAATGGCATTGCTTTAAGGAATCTTACTGTGGGACATCATGTTGAACCCGGTTACTGCAGCGGGAGCGTTCTTTGCTTTGAAGGGGTTAACAATCTGACTGTAGACAAATGCAACCTTTACGGAAGCGGGACCTATGGAATTGAGGCGTACAACACCTATGATGCGACTGTTACAGACACAGATATTTATGAGTGCACCTACGGACTGGTTTCATTAAACAATACCGGTACCTTTAATTTTAAAAACTGCACCTTGAGAGACAGCAGCGAACTTGCAATGATAAGCTGTGACAGTGCCTATGATGTTTTATTTGAAGATTGCGTATTCTCAGGAAATGATGCAACAAGCTATGAAACCACAAGCTTTGTTGAAATCGGTGAATACGACCGTATTACATTCAGAAACTGTGATTTTAAGGACAACAAATTCAATACCTTCTCAAACAGGGAGGTAACTCTTGAGAATTGTACAGAGAGCAACAATAGCTCAGCAATGACTGAGCTAATGAACTCTCAGGAAGATGAAACTCCAACCAAGGATTCTATTCTTGAAGGTTACAATGCAGCAGTAACGAGGCAGGAAGAAATAGATAATGAGCTGTCCACCAATACTCTTTTGGATCAGGCCACATTAAACCAGCTTGCCTACGAAGAATTTAATCTGTGGGATTCTCTTATCAATCAGTTTTGGACCTACCTCAGCACAACTCTTGATGAAGAAAACATGACCAGCCTTAAAGCTGAGCAGCAGAAATGGATCAGTAATAAAGAAGCTTCAATGAAAGAAGCAGGTGCCGATTTTGAAGGCGGAACAATGCAGCCTATGATCGAATACGGTACCGGCGCTAAGCTCACAAGAGAAAGAGTAGAGGAGCTTATTCATAGATATATAGGCGACTGATTTTTAAGCAAATTTTTTCATATATTGCAGATATGCAGGGGGTTCTTATACAGAACCACGATGATGGTTCTGTAGGCATGATAGTAAACTTAGCAAAACCATGACTGCACCTGCTATTGGGT
>CAMORK010000093.1 GCA_946623755.1 uncultured Butyrivibrio sp.
ACTGCTCACGCTTTGCCTGCTTCTCAAGAGCCTTATCTATGCCGGTTATCATCTCATCTGCAGCAGAGCGGATCCTTTCAAGAGATGCTTTGAGCTCTTTGATTTCCTTGCCTGATGACCAGCCTGCAACATATGAGAAAGAATAATCTGATGAATCCAGTCCGTAATGCTGGCAGATAGTATAAGCAATGCTTTCAGCTTCGACTTCTTTGGTTCGTCTATCGACTGGATGATCTGTATCCAGATTATCTTTCGCATGAAGCTTTTCATGAGCCATCTCATGGATCATTGTCTTGATCGTCTGCAGCTGGCTCATATCCGATTTGATAACTATCTTCCTGTCAGCATCGCTGTAATAGCCTTTGGCTCCGTTATTGATATCCTCTGTGTAAATAGGTACCGGGCATATTTCAGTCAAAGCATTGAACAGCTTTCGATAATCTCCAACGTCACCTGTGAGTTCATTCACACCAATTGTTGGCAGTTCAGGGCCTTCAGTCTGTGCATAATCAAAGACTGTCGCTACCTTGAATCCTGTATATTCAGCGGTCTTCTGATTGCCGTCGTCGTCCTTTTCATCGAGTTCGACTTTATACTTGCACGGAGCGATTATTTTGATTCCCTTCTCTCCCTTCCGGACCTGCCTTCCGTGATCTTTCCTCCATGCCTGATAGCCCGCAACAAGGCTGGCGTCAGGTCTTTGCAATGCAATCAGGAGCGTGTTGTTCAGGCTGTAGTTATGAAATTTGCTCATGCATTTCAAATATGACTTGTATGCATCGCTCTCAAAGACTGCAGTAACACCGGCCTCAAGCTGCTCTGTGATCTCCTTTATTCGCTCCTTTTGTGTCTTACCGTCAGGACTTCTGTTTCGTTTAGTCATATACATTCCTCCAATCCTTCTCAAAAATAAAAGCCGGCATTGCCGGCATCATGCAATATTTATTCAGTTTGATTCAGAATTGCTTCCTTTTTATGTCTGATCTTTTCTTCCTCTTGCAGTTTGGCCTCTGCCTCTGCTTTCTTTCTTTTGCGGTATTCCCGGCTCTTTGCCTTAAGTTCTTCACGATGTTTTTCACGATACCGCCTCTTATATTCTCTACCCTTCTCCGGATTCCGCTTATTGTACTCCTTCTGTTTTTCGTAAATCTCCTTCTGATGCTCCTTGTAATAGTTCTTATGGTATTCAAGGATCTGCTCTCTGTGATTCTGATACCAGGCCTTATCCCGAGCCAGTATTTCCTCGCGGTGCTCCTTATAATGCTCTCGTCTTCTGGCATTGATTTCATCACGATGAGCTTTGGAGTATGCTCTTTGTCTTTCTCTTATCTCTTCAAGATGATTCAACCTATATTCCTTGCTCTTTTGGATCATCTTTTCGCGATTATTTCTATAGTATTCTCGCCTTTTAGCCTTGAGCTCTTCAGGAGACTGTTTACTTCTATATCTCTTCTCCGTTGGATGCTCTTCCCGCCACCTTCTATTGAGTTCCCTTTTGCGCGCATTGATTCTTTCCTTATTTTTCTGGTAGTATTCCCTGCGTTTTGCACGCTTCTCTTCCATGTACTGTCTGTACGTGTCGGGATCCATTGCAGCTATTTTTTCTTTTTCCTTTTGATAAGCAGTCTGTTTCCACTTTTTGACTTTATCGGGATGTTCCTGTCTGTATCTCCTGCTCTGTTCCCTGTCTCTGGCTCTGCAATGTTCCAGATGCTCTTGCCTGTATCGTCTACCGTATTCCCGGTGATAAGCTCTAAAGTGCTCAGGATTCTCATGCCACTTACGCCTTTGATATGCATTTCTCTGTTCGCGATGTTCCTGAGCATACTTCTTCTTTTTCTCACGGATTTCTTCTTTATGCTCAGCCCGATACTTCTTGCCGTATTCTCTTATCTGCTCTCTGTGTCTTATATAGTATCGCTTGTCTTTAAGGGCTTTCTTATCCCTGTTGCGATGCCAGTATTCCCTTTCACGACGCCGTACCAGCTCAGGATTTCTTCTTCGGAAATCTCTGCTCCATTCACGATGCTGCTGCAGAATGCGCTCTTTATATTTTGTCAGCATTACTGTATTGGCTATGTTATATCCGTATCCTACACGCCCATAGTCATAGTCTCTTAAAACAATCGGATTTTTAAACACATACTTTCGAAATTCGGTAGCATATGCATTTTTGATAGAACGAAACAGATATGCGCTGAAGTTGTTTATAATATCCGGATTCTTTCTGCATCTTTCCAGGACCTTCCACAGGGTAATATATCCCAGAAGAAGATAATCATCTTTATCCATGTGAGGGAGCTTTATATGGTAGCCGCTGTAAATATATAAATAAATCGGTTTGCACAGGCGGTTGAGTTCTTCCAGCACGGCCTGATCCACCTCATCTGACATGATATATTTTCTAGCTAATTCTTTCTGCCTGTTTCTTCTTTGCTCTTTATAATCATCGCTACTCATACTTAACCCTCCACAAGCTGTAAGGATGATGTACTGCGGCAATTCCGGCCATAATGACCACCAGTGCCGCGCCTTTTCTCAGATGCTATCGTTCCTCAATATCACATTCAAGTTTGCGATTCTCTCTGCTCGCATATCTTTTGCTGAGTGCATCCGACAGTTTCCGTCCTTGTTCTTCAGATAAAGTGATTCCCCTCGTCATGCGCTCATGATCAGGTGACCACTCACGTATATCCAGTTTTGGCTCACCTTTGTTCCAGGAAACTATGTTAAGTTCTCTGCACCATCCGTTCTCATGTCTTTCGAGAACTGCAATGCGTTCATGAATGTTGAATTCTATTTCTCCGTTTGCCATGTCCACCTACCTTTCCCAATCTCTTTGTCTTGGCTTCAGCATATCCAGTTCTCCGTGTTCTCTGAAGCTGTATACATGTGCCGACTCCCCGGCTACTATGATATGATCCAGCATCTTTATGTTCAGAAGGTCTCCGCATTCCAGAAGCCGTCTTGTGACATCCCGATCCTCCTGACTGGGCTGCAGACTGCCGCTGGGGTGATTATGGATCGCGATGAACGATGCCGCATTGCTTAGGATACTGGACTTAAACACTTCCCTTGGACTCACCATTGAAGCATCCAGTGTTCCCATGCTACAGATATTCAGATTGATTATCTGTCCATTAGTCTTTAGATTCATTACTGCGAAAACTTCTCTGTCATAAGTTGCCATGTCTTTCGCTATTGCCTTGACAGCGTCCTGCGGGCAGGTGATCTTATCCTCGCTATATATAGATGGCTCTCTCACCATGCGGATGTTGACTACCTGAACTTCATTCGGATTACCCATTTTCCTGCCCATCAGACACCTCCCACGGATCCACCGAAAGAATCACTCCTTCCGGCAGCTCATCCACAAGCTGCCGGAGTCCCTTAAGAGTTACTTCAATAGCTTTCCGTCTCATATGCCTCGGAATATATTCTGGTTCCTGCGGCTCTATCATCATCTGCACGAGTATGTTCCTCCTTCTTTTCCGGCTTAGGATCTGATCCGTCAAGCAGCCAGGCGATTTCACTATGATTAGCCTTGATCGCTTTCTTGAGGCCTATGATGTTCCCGAGTTCATTCTCGAGACCGTTCTCAAACACCTCTTCCATCTCAAGCGGCCTGATTTTATTGGCGGTATCAAAGCCTTTTTCCTTCAGTTTCTCAAGCGTTTTTATTTTTGATTTGTCTATTGCCATGCATTTCCTCCTCTGTCCTTTTCTTGATCTCCATCATGCAGAACCCGCAAAATGAAGTTCGCTTGTCCCTGTATCTGCAATTATCAGGACACATCTTTCTTCTTCCTGGTGTTACCGGTAGTTCTTTCATATGCGAGCCTCCTATTCCATCATCAGCACATCGCCATATTCGGTGAATGTGTACCAGTTGGTGTGATCAAATTTGTTGTTGTTAAGTACAGCGGACTTGATCATGCCCTCGTCTCTGAGCTTTCTGAGAGCGCCCTGAACCATGCCAAGCGTCAGGAATGGAAGATGGGCTGTTATCTCTTTCTGCGAGATCCTTGTCCATTCATTCCCGTGTCTGTAAATCGATTCCGGATCACCTGCTAACATGTGCCACAGGAATGTTGCTACCGTTGCAGCGTTGACACCGCATCTGTCGGCAACATCTATGTTGAAGTTCATTTCGTTATTCATTTCTGTTTCCTTTCAATCAATAAAAAAGGAGCGGCAGCTGTTAAGCCTCCGCTCCCGGTGTAAT
>CAMORK010000094.1 GCA_946623755.1 uncultured Butyrivibrio sp.
TTCAAACGGGCAAAAGTTATTATAGCAAAGCCAAATCTTAAATGCAACACCTTTTTTTGGAAATTTTTATTAATCTTATTTACCACAAAATGTTGTACTTTAAAGAGCGGTTTCTTTCTATTTATAGTGGTCTGTCAAAACCACCTTCAGATTGATCTCCCAAAAAGGAATGATAACCTGCTCAAAACAGAAATAAAAAAAGGAAGTCCATTCCAGACTTCCATTTCCTTGCTAAACGGAGAAAGCGGGATTTGAACCCGCGCGCCGCGTAAACGACCTACACCCTTAGCAGGGGCGCCTCTTCAGCCACTTGAGTATTTCTCCATGCCTGAATCCCACTACCAATATGTGAGTTCATGTGCGTCCTCTAATACATAAGACGCAAAAGTAATTATACAAAGACGTACTGCCTTTGTCAATTGTTTTATTCGTATTCCTTCCTGTAAGCCGCACCCGCAGTCTCATAGAGATTATTTCCCTGTGAATCTATCACCACTATAGCGGGAAATCTCTCTACAGTAAGTCTTCGTATTGCCTCTGTTCCCAGATCATCATATGCGATCACCTCGGAAGATGTAATTGCCTTTGACAGCAAAGCTCCGGCTCCGCCAATAGCAGCAAAGTATACAGCGCCATTTCTTACCATGGCATCAATCACTTCCTTGCTTCTCTTTCCCTTTCCAATCATTCCGCCAAGTCCAAGATCGAGGAGTCTGGGCGCATACTTATCCATACGGCTTGCAGTTGTGGGGCCGGCAGATCCGATGGGTCTGCCTTCCCTTGCGGGAGATGGTCCCATATAATATATGAGATTTCCTTTTATATCAAACGGAAGTCCCTTATTATCAGACAATGCTTCATCCATTCTCTTATGCGCTGCGTCTCTGGCAGTATATATGGTTCCGGTAATGAATACCATATCGCCGGCTTTTAACTCTTTTGCCACCGACGGATCGATTGGAGCCTGTAATTCTCTGTCCATTTTTAAATCCCCTTAAAACAACATGTTCTTTCTTTTTATAGAAGGATCTCTTTCAAAACACATCAGATTGTCGCGAAAGCATGCCTGTTAACATGGCAGCATATATTTACCGCCACAGGAAGTCCTGCGATATGAGTTGCGTAGGTGTTAATATTAACCGCAAGAGCAGTTATCCTTCCTCCGAGTCCTGCAGGACCTATTCCACTGGCGTTGATCCTGTCAAGAACCTCTTTTTCCATGTCAGCGATATATGGGATATCTGAGTGCTCCCCGACTTTCCTGGTAAGGGCCTGTTTTGCCATGATGGCACACTTCTCGAAGGTACCACCTATACCGACTCCGATTACCATTGGCGGACACGCATTGGGGCCTGCATCCATAACAGCCTGAACTATAGCGTTCTTGACGCCCTCTTCGCCATCGGCAGGTTTTAACATGAAGACCCTGCTCATATTCTCGCTTCCAAAACCCTTAGGTGCACAGGTTATCTCTACTTTATCCCCGGGTACTATCTCATAATGGATAATAGCCGGTGTGTTGTCTCCGGTATTCTTTCTTATAAGAGGATCTGATACAACCGATTTACGAAGAAAGCCTTCAGTGTATCCCCGCCTTACTCCTTCATTAATTGCCTCTGTCAGGTCTCCGCCCACAAAGTGGACCTCCTGACCAGCCTTAACAAAAAGTACTGCCATTCCGGTATCCTGACAGATTGGTATCATGTCTTTTCCGGCGATGTCCAGATTTTCCCGAAGCTGCCCAAATATCTTCCTGCCAAGTTCGGATTCCTCGGCCTCCTGAGCCTTAACAAGAGCATCCTCCATATCCGCTGAAAGGAAGTGGTTGGCATTTATGCAAAGCTCTTTAACTGTATCTGTAATCTGTGAAACCTGTATTTCCCGCATATCTTCTCCCGATCAAGCTCCCACAATAGTATCTTTTATTGCTGTAAGCTCCTCAGCTGAAGGGCTGGTGGGCTTCCATAAAATATGCTGTCCGTCATCCTTGTATCTTGGAATGATATGAAGATGGAAATGCATAACTGTCTGTCCTGCAGCCTCTCCGTTATTCTGTACAAGATTAAGGCCATCACAGGCAAGTTTCTCTTTCATAGTTCCCGCAACCTTCTTGGCAACCTTGGCTGCATCTGCCAGTACATCCTCCGGGATCTCAAAGAGATCTGCATAGTGATTCTTGGGAAGAACCAGGGCATGTCCCTTGGTTGCAGGACCCAGATCAAGGATCACCCTGAAAGAATCATCCTCATATATAGTATTTGACGGGATCTCTCCCGCTGCAATTTTACAAAAGATACAGTTTTCCATTAAGCAAGTCCCTCCATATTCTTATTGTTCTTTAACACAATGATATTGATAACACCCAAAACAGCTCCGGTAGCAAAGCCTCCGGTATGAGCTGCGATGTTTGCTCCTCTTTGAAAAAAGCATGCTTCTATAACAAAAATCCCAAGAAGAATAAGCCTGATCACCAGGTTTCTGCTTCTGATAAAAGTCTTTCTGTTTACCAAAATCCACACAACCACAAAACCAACCAGTCCCATAATGGCACCGCTTGCTCCTACCGAGACCCAGCTCAGTCTGTTTTGGATTTCATAAGCCATGGAAATCATGTTGCCAAAAAGCCCGGACAACATATAAAGAAAAAAGTAGAACGCATGCCCTGTGTAGTTCTCAACTATGGCTCCACCCAGAGCAAGCATTAGCATATTGTTTATAAGATGCTGAGGATCAGCATGCAGGAACATAGCTGTAAAGAGCCTGTAATACTGACCGTCCCGAAGGACAACTTCAGTTATCATGGCTCCTTTTTCGTACATCCACCCAAACGCAAAACTGCTCATCAAAAAGATAGCCACATTAATGGCCAGCAATGCGATTGTGATATAAGAGCGCTTGTATATCTGCTCCTGTCTTTGCCAATAGTCTCCCTCAGAGACGTATGTATCCTGCATCAAAATCTTCCCCAAATCAGTCTGCCATCAGATCAAAGAACTGGTCCATGCTCCTAAGAAGCTTGAAATCCCCCTTCATCTTGATGTTTCCGGCCATGAAAGCTCTCTGGAAACTCAGTCTTCCCCCAAGGATATCCTCGAAGGTTCTCTGATCTGAAGTAAGTACAACGTCTGCACCCTCCTCGTCTCCGGTGCGGCATTCACACTTACTGTTATCAACGTCAATAATTATCGGTTTTAACTTGTTGTTATCGGAAAAAGATATCTTGTACTTGGCTATAACTCCTGCTACAGGAGTGAATTTCTTGTTCAGTGTCTTTACATATTCTTCGGAACTGCCGAGGTTATCCTCCTGCCCCATCTTGTCCCTGAATATGCTGGCAAGCTCCTGAAGGTCTTCCTTCTGTTTGCG
The DNA here is from genome assembly GCA_946623755.1 of uncultured Butyrivibrio sp. Lineage (GTDB taxonomy): Bacteria > Bacillota > Clostridia > Lachnospirales > Lachnospiraceae > Butyrivibrio. The sequence continues at coordinate 3,367 of CAMORK010000094.1, forward strand.
AACATACTTGTCATCGGAAGCATACTCTGAAAGCTGCTCTGATTCCTGAGGTGTGAGATCTATGCTCTTGGCAACACCTACCTTGTTGATGACTGCCTGATTGCTCGCAGGGAAAACCGGCATCTTCTGGTTGATGGTCCTGTAGATATTCTCAGCCTTCTTATCTATTATCTTGGCATACTCAGAGCTGTTTTCAAGCTTGGTGGTGTCTGCTATATATCCACACATTCCGTCGCACGGAAGTCCTCCAAGCATCTCCCACGCAGCCGCAAGGCTCATCATACCTTCTCTCTCGCCGTGAGTTGTGCTCATGACAACCGGCGCCATATAGATCGTCTTGATCTTGTCCTTGTCGCCGTATAGCCAGCAGGCATCGAGAAACTGCATCATGTAGCCACCGATTCCATACCACTCAACCGTGGATGCCAGAATTATTCCATCTGCATCCTTGAGAGTATTGGGCAGAGCTGTGATGCCATTCCTTTGTTCATAGAGATTGTACTGCTGTACTTTTACATTGAGTTCCTGTAATACCGCTGTGATCTGTGAGATGACGAAAAGCGTCGGATCATCTATGATCCCTCGTCCGCCGTAATAGATATTTACCTTCATGAACTCCCCTCCGCTAGTTAATCGTATTATATCACACAATCTCCTATTTATCTGCAATCAAAACAAACTCTGCCAAGCCT
>CAMORK010000095.1 GCA_946623755.1 uncultured Butyrivibrio sp.
TAGAATTGCAAAAATGGTTTGATCTTGGAGCAATTCGTATATCACAGGGTGTCAAAACTAACTTTTGACACCTACATCATAAACATCATTTACAACAGTAGTTGACGGGGTACCCTTATGATACACATTAACAATCTATACGAAGGACTTGAACTGTTCAAAGCGCTCGGATCAGATATCAGAATTGAGATCATCAATATTCTGCTAAAAGAGAGCGGAATGAATATGAACGAGCTTGCCAAAAAGCTCAAGATAACTAACGGTGCTCTTACCAGTCACATCCGCAAACTCGAGGAATGTGGAATTGTAACTGTCTCTGCAGAGGGCTCAGGACATGGCAATCAGAAATTCTGCTCCGTTAATCTGGACAAGATATTGATTGATATTCAGGATGCACCTGTCACTACCAACGTCTATAACACAGAGATCAAGGTTGGTCACTACAACGATTATGACGTATCTCCTACCTGTGGTCTTGCTTCCGGTTCCAAAGTGATCGGTGAGGTTGATGATGTCAGATACTTTGCTCATCAGGACAGATTTGATGCTGATATCCTGTGGTTTACCAAGGGTTTTGTTGAATACGATATTCCCAACTTTGTTCCTGCAGGTCAGCAGATAGATGAAGTCTGCATAACAGCTGAGCTTAGTTCAGAAGCTCCGGGCTTTAACAATGTATGGCCTTCTGATATTTATTTTTACCTTAACGGGACACCGCTTGGCTCCTGGACTTCTCCCGGAGATTTTGGCGATGTCAAAGGCTTTTTTACCCCTGATTGGTGGTTTCCTAATTGGAACCAATATGGTATGCTCAAGATGTTGGTAATCGGTCACAAAGGCACTTTCATTGATGGGATCAAGATCTCTGACGTTACAATTGATGACCTCGCTCTGACTTCCAAGAGTAGTCTCAAGTTCAAGCTCGAAGTTCCTGAAAATGCCAGCAATGTCGGTGGACTAACAATTTTCGGAAAAGGATTTGGCAATTACAATCAGGACATCAATGTTAAGATTGCCTATAGCCCATTAGAACAATAAATGAACAAATATATTACAATTGGAATTCTGGCACATGTTGATGCCGGTAAAACAACACTTTCCGAGGCTCTTCTATACACCTCAGGAAAAATAAGGAAACTTGGCCGCGTAGATCACAAGGATGCTTTTCTTGACAGCTATGAGCTTGAAAGATCACGCGGCATTACTATATTCTCCAAACAGGCAGTTTTCCAGTATGGCGGTATCTCTTATACCCTGCTGGATACTCCAGGTCATGCTGACTTCTCTCCTGAGATGGAGAGGACTCTTCAGGTCCTTGATATGGCCATTTTAGTCATAAGTGCTGCTGACGGTGTAACCAGTCAGGTAAGGCTCTTGTGGCGTCTTCTTGACCACTACAAGGTTCCCACAATTATTTTTGTCAATAAAATGGATCAGCCGGGCGCTGATAAAAACGCAGTTCTCTCCCAGCTCAAAGACGTTCTTGGAAATCACTGCGTTGATTTTGATGGAGTTCTTGGAAATCACTGCGTTGATTTCACAGAATCTGTCTCAAGTTCCAGATTCGATCGTGACTCATCTGTTTCTGAAGATGCCTGTGCAAATTCTGAAGTTATAGCAGTTTCCGGCGATAGCTCTCTGTTAGATTTATCTTCTCCTGAGCTTCAGGAAGAGCTTGCTGTTTGTGACGATAAGCTTCTCGAGAAGTTCCTTGAAGGCTACGTTGTTACGCTCCAAGATGTGGAAGAACTTGTCAGATCCAGGAAAACTTTCCCTTGCATCTTTGGCTCAGCGCTCAGGCTTGACGGGGTAAAAGAGCTTCTGGATACCCTGACAAGTCTGTGCAGTACAGGCAATTCCATGGATTTTATCCAGCAATCAGCCAAAAGCACTATGCGCACAGGCAATTCCATGGATTTCATTCAGCAATCAGCCAAAAACACTATGCACACAAGCAATTCACTAGATTCTTCCGCACCTGAAGAAAATCCATTAACACACGAATCAGCACTTAGTAATAACGATAAATTTTCCGCCCGCGTATACAAAATAAGCCGCGACGCTCAGGGAAACCGCCTGACTCACATGAAGATCATAAGCGGCTCTCTTAAGGTGCGCGATACTATTCAGGATGAAAAGATTGACCAGATTCGCCTCTATAACGGAGACAAATTTGAAGCACTCCCAGAAGCCACTGCAGGAATGATCGTTGCAATATCAGGTCTATCTTCAACCAGAGCAGGCGAAGGTCTTGGCGCCCTTAAAGGCAGCGTTTCTGCCGAAGTCATTCAGCCCATCCTATCCTGCGCCCTTATTCTGCCTGATGATGTAGACACAATCTCTTTTTACAAGAAGATCAAATCTCTTGAAGAGGAAGAACCAATGCTACTGTTGTCGCTCCATGAAGCAACAGGTGAGATCATGGTTCAGGTCATGGGTGATGTGCAAAAAGAGATCCTTCATCACCTCATTCTTACGAGATTTGGCATAGATGTTAAATTCGGACAGGGACAGATTGTTTATAAGGAAACAATCGCAGGTCCTGTTGAGGGAGTAGGCCATTTTGAGCCGCTTAGGCACTACGCCGAGGTTCATCTGCTTCTTGAGCCGACAGAGCCCGGAAGCGGTATATCTTTTGACAATAAATGCTCTACCGACCAGTTGTCCCTCAACTGGCAGAGGCTTATATTAACTCACTTGCAGGAAAAAAAGCATGTCGGCGTGCTCACAGGTTCTGAAATAACCGATATGAGGATCACTCTTTTAACAGGAAGAGCTCATGAAAAGCACACAGAAGGCGGAGATTTCAGGCAGGCCACCTACAGAGCCGTAAGACAGGGGCTTATGGAGGCTCAGTCGGTTCTGCTTGAGCCCATATTCGATTACCGGATTGAGGTTCCTCAGGAAAACGTCGGAAGGGTTCTTACTGACATCCAGAAGATGAACGGAACCGTTGGTCTTCCGGAAATAGAAAATGGCAAATCCGTAGTTACAGGCACTGTTCCGGCGGCCTGCCTCTACGACTACGCCCAGGAACTCAAGAGCTACACTCACGGAGAAGGCGTTTTATCCACAACTCTTAGCGGCTATGCTCCATGCCACAACACCGAAGAGGTTTTGGAAACTATCGGCTACTACCCTGAGCTTGATACGGCCAATCCAGCTTCATCCGTGTTCTGTTCCCACGGCGCCGGCACAATTATTCCCTGGGATGAAGTCAGATCCCATATGCACCTTGAGAGTGCATGGAGTCCCGACAAAGGGATAACTGCAGGAACTGACCTTACAGACAATATTGATATGGACGCGCTCAAAAAACTGCAGGCAAGAAGTACCCGCAAGACTACCGATGACAGAACTTTTGATGAGATTGAGCGTGACCTTCGTTTTGCTGAGAATGAGTTAAAAGATATCTTCGAGAGAACTTACGGAACAATTAAGCCAAGATATGTGGAAACCGAGGAAGACAGAAGACGCTATGCAAGGCAGGACGCAGAAAGAGAAAGACAAAGAGCCATTGCTGAGGGTCTGATTGAACCTGATGAAGCTCCTGAAGTTACACTTTCTGCCAAAAAGCAAAGCAGCAAAAAGGATCAGCGGATTGCTGAGCGCCAAAAAGAATATCTGCTGGTTGATGGTTATAACATAATCTATGCAAGTGACGACCTCAAAAGCCTTGCTGCTACTGACTTAAAGGCTGCAAGAGATGCACTGATAGATAAGCTTGTGAATTTCCAGGGCTATCGAAGAGAACAGGTCATCCTGGTCTTTGATGCCTACAGGGTTCGCGGCGGCTCAGAACATATGGAGGATCACTCAGGGCTCACTGTCATCTACACCAAGGAAGCAGAAACTGCAGATCAGTACATCGAAAAGGCAGCTCATGAAATCGGCAAAAAATATCGCGTAACCGTGGCTACTTCCGATGCAATCGAACAGGTCATCGTCATGAGTAGCGGTGCTATCAGGTTATCTGCAAGAGAATTCTGGGAAGAAGTAAAACACACTGAGGA
>CAMORK010000096.1 GCA_946623755.1 uncultured Butyrivibrio sp.
GAGACAGCTATCGCACAGTGCCGTGAGGCTAGATGCTTCATCATGGATGAGTGCATGAGCAAGGCTATCGCTGCTCCTCGTGCTGAAGTATCACAGTATGCTCCTAAGATCGTATCTCTTCAGATCGATCCTGAGAAGATCGGTGATGTTGTTGGCCAGAGAGGTAAGACAATAAACGAGATCATTGCAAGAACAGGCGTTAAGATTGATATCACAGACGACGGCAAGGTTTCAGTTTGCGGTGAGGACAAGGCTATGATCGAGAAGGCTGTAGAAATGGTTAAGACCATCGTTACAGACTTCGAGAAAGGTCAGGTATTCACAGGTAAGGTTGTAAGCATCAAGGAGTTCGGCGCATTCGTAGAGTTTGCTCCCGGCAAGGAAGGAATGGTTCATATCAGCAAGATCTCCAAGGAGAGAATCGAGCACGTTGAGGACGTTCTTACACTTGGTGATACTGTTAAGGTTGTATGCCTTGGCAAGGACAAGATGGGCAGAATCAGCTTCTCTATTAAGGACTGTGCCCAGTAATTTACTTTAATGACATAATACGGGGCTGCTGAAAACTATGTTTGTCTTCTTGGCACGCTTGCGCTGGTGATATCTGGCAACGGTACTAAGCACCTAAAGGACAGGTGCTAAGTACCGGCCGATATCAACCACCTGCGGCGACAAACATAGTTTTCGCAGCCCCTCGTTTTAGGTAATAAGGAACATAATAATGAGTAATTCTAAAGATGTAATTAACGAAATCAATAAAAGAAGAACCTTTGCTATTATTTCTCACCCGGATGCGGGTAAGACTACTCTTACTGAGAAGTTCCTTCTTTATGGTGGAGCTATTAATATGGCAGGATCTGTAAAGGGTAAGGCTACAGCAAGACACGCTGTTTCTGACTGGATGGAGATTGAGAAGCAGAGAGGTATCTCTGTTACTTCATCGGTTCTTCAGTTTAATTTTGAAGGATGCTGCATTAATATCCTTGACACACCGGGCCACCAGGATTTCTCTGAAGATACATACAGAACACTTATGGCTGCAGACTCAGCAGTCATGGTAATTGATGCCAGCAAGGGTGTAGAGGCTCAGACCAGAAAGCTGTTCAAAGTCTGTGCAATGAGCCATATTCCGATCTTTACTTTTATCAACAAGCTGGACAGAGATGCAATGGATACCTTTGATCTTCTTGATGATATTGAGAACAATCTGGGTATTGCCACATGCCCCATGAACTGGCCTATTGGCTCAGGTAAGAACTTCAAGGGAATCTATGACAGAAGAGAGGGACATATTGTTACTTTCTCCGAGACCCAGAAGGGTACCAAGGAGGGAAAAGAGACAATCATTTCCATGAACGAGAAGGATATGATCGACTCTGAGATCGGTCAGGATGCTTTTGATAAGCTCACAGGAGAGATCGAGCTTTTGGACGGAGCAGGTGCCGAATATGATCTTGAGAAGGTAAGAGCAGGTCAGCTCACACCGGTATTTTTCGGATCAGCTCTTCAGAATTTCGGCGTAGAGCTCTTTTTACATCACTTCCTTAAGATGGCAACACCTCCAACAGGAAGAGTTTCAGCAGACGGAACCAGGATAGATCCTCTTGAGAACGATTTCTCAGCCTTTGTCTTCAAGATTCAGGCCAACATGAACAAGGCACACAGAGACAGAGTTGCATTCATGAGAATCTGTTCTGGAAGATATGATGCTGACAAGGAAGTTAAGCATGTACAGAGCGGTAAGGTGATGCGTCTTTCACAGCCTCAGCAGCTTATGGCTGATGAGCGTAAGATTCTTACAGAGGCTTATGCCGGTGATATTATGGGTGTATTTGACCCCGGTATCTTCTCAATCGGAGATACAGTATGCATGCCCAAGGACAACGTTGTATACGAAGGTATTCCAACCTTTGCTCCCGAGCATTTTGCAAGGGTTCGCCAGGTTGATACCATGAAGCGTAAGCAGTTTGTAAAGGGTATCACACAGATTGCTCAGGAAGGTGCGATCCAGATATTCCAGGAGTACAACACGGGACTTGAAGAAATTATAGTAGGTGTCGTTGGTGTCTTGCAGTTTGATGTATTAAAGTTTAGACTTGAAAGTGAATATAACGTTGAGATCATCCTTGAGAGCCTTCCTTACGAGTACATAAGATGGGTGGACAATGATGATGTCGATATGTCTTCTCTTGTGGGAACCTCAGACATGAAGAAGATAAAGGATATGCACGACAGACCGCTTCTGTTGTTCATTAACGAGTGGAGCGTCGGAATGACCATGGAGAGAAATAAGGGGCTTGTTCTTTCCGAGTTCAAGAAAAACTAAGATAAGGTTTTGGAGGGGCGCTTTTGAAAAAAGCTGTCATGACAATTAAAAGGGGATTTGCGCTGATACTTGCTACGGCAGTTACCGGTGTTTTTCTGTCGGGATGCGGATATGCGAGCTTTGATGATTATCTTAAGGCTCTTGGTATCAAGGATCCGATGGAATATGATGACATTTTTGAGACTGCAAGCGTAGAGGATATTACTGACGAGGCTACGGCTCCGGAAGAGGTTTCGGCCATAGAAGCCGAGCAGGAGGCAGAAGAGATCTCTTTTGACACAGGAATTCTTGAGAGCTCTGAGGAGGTCGAGGAAGCCGAGGAAGCTGCTACTATGGAGCTCAGTCAGGCTGAACCTGCAGACCTTTCTCTTGAGGCCAAGTACAAGAATGCATCTGATGCAGACCTCGATGAGAACATGAAGGCTGCAAGGGTAGCCATCGGTCTGACAGACGAAGGAATCGCATCCCTCAAGAAGCAGCAACAGGGGCTTTATGCTTATGAGCATCTCACTGATGCAGGCAAGACCCTGTATGTTGAGATGCTGACAGTTATGAATACACTGTCAAAAGACATTATTGTATCCACCACCAGTGATGATGCGGTGGAGCTTGTCTTTGAATATATCATGGCTGACCATCCCGAGATTTTCTATGTGGATGGCTATCAGTACACCAACTATTCCGTTGGAGATACCATAACCAAGATATCTTTTACAGGCAATTATCTCTACGATGCCAAAGAGGTGGAGAGAAGGCAGGCACAGATAAATGATGCGGTTCATTTGTGCCTTGCAAATGCGCCTTCATCCGAGGATGATTATTACCTCATCAAGTATGTTTACGAGTATCTTATTGCCAATACAGAATATGATATAAACGCCGCTGACAATCAGAATATCTGCTCGGTATTTATCAATGGCAGAAGTGTGTGCAACGGTTATGCCAAGGCCGCGCAGTACCTTCTTAACAAGATGGGAGTCAAGTGCACTTTGGTAACAGGAACGGTTAATACCAAGAACAACAAGGACATAAGACATGCATGGAACCTGGTTCTTTGCAATGACGCATATTATTATCTTGATGTTACATGGGGAGATGCTTCCTATCAGACGGTTTCCGGAGAGAGCGCTGATGCCATGAGGCTTCCTGAGGTCAATTATGATTATCTTAATGTAACAACTTCAGAGATATCGCACAACCACACAATCTCTGACACAGTGCGTATGCCTGTGTGCAACAGCATGAATGACAATTATTATGTCAGAGAGGATGAGTACTTCACATCTTCGGAGATGGCTCTTGTGGGAGATCTGTTTGATCGCAGGTACAAGGACGAAAGCAGGAATGTTACCATAAAATGCGCAACAGACAGTGTTTATGACTCACTTTTTGAGGAACTTATAACAAACAGAAGAGTATTCGAATTTCTTCAGGGAGATACATCTCAGGTATCATATACGACTTTTGAAGACACCAGGACCATTA
>CAMORK010000097.1 GCA_946623755.1 uncultured Butyrivibrio sp.
GTATGCTTCGGGGATTGAGTGATATAAAGTTTTGTTGGAGTAGTTTTTTACAATGGGTTATGTAGCGCTATACAGGAAATTCAGACCCCCGGTCTTTGAGGATGTCAAAGGCCAGGATCATATAATTACAACGCTCAAGAATCAGATCAGATCGGACAGAGTCGGACATGCTTACCTGTTCTGCGGAACTCGTGGAACAGGTAAGACTTCTGTTGCAAAGATTTTGGCCAAGGCGGTTAACTGCGAGCACCCTGTGGACGGAAGTCCATGTGGTGAGTGCGAGATGTGCAAAGAGATCGCGGCCGGCAACAGCATGAATGTGATCGAGATCGATGCTGCATCCAATAACGGCGTTGATAATGTCAGAGAGATCATCGACGAAGTCTCATATTCCCCGACCAGAGGCAAAAAGAAAGTATACATCATCGACGAGGTACATATGTTATCCGCCGGTGCTTTTAATGCGCTTCTTAAGACCCTTGAAGAGCCGCCGGAATATGTGATGTTTATCCTTGCAACCACGGAGGTTCACAAGATTCCCATCACGATCCTTTCGAGGTGCCAGAGATATGACTTCCACAGAATTACTATTGATGACATCGAAGGAAGACTTAAACAGGTTGTTGATGTAGAAGGCATCAAAGTTGAAGAAAGAGCTCTTAGATATATCGCCAAGACTGCTGACGGATCCATGAGAGATTCCTTAAGTCTTCTTGACCAGTGCATAGCTTTTAACTACGGAGAAGAGCTCACATATGACAAGGTTTTGGGCGTTCTTGGAGCGGTAGATACCGAGGTGTTCAGCAATCTTTTTTCCGCCCTTTATGAACAGGACGTCAACAGGGCACTTACCATTCTCTCGGATGTGGTTATACAGGGCAGGGAGCTTACACAGTTTGTTAACGACTTCGTGTGGTATCTCCGAAACCTTATGCTTGTTCAGGCATCCGATCAGATGGAGGATGTGGTTGATATTTCCACGGACAACCTTAAGACTCTTAAGGAGCAGGCAGCAGGTGTCAGCAGCGATGCAATTTTAAGATTCATAAGGGTCTTTTCCGAACTGAGCTCGAATATCAGGTATGCGACACAGAAGAGGATCCTCATAGAGATCACGCTTATCAAGCTCTGCAAACCGCAGATGGACAAGGATGAGCAGGATTCCTTCGAGGAGAGGATCAGAATATTAGAGGAACACGACGAGAAGAACAGCAAGGTCCTGAGCGGCATTCAGACCGGGCAGATTGCAGTGGCAGCTGCAGGTGGTGCCGTAGCAGCTTCGCCCCTGGTAAAAGAGAAGAAAACTTTGGACAGAGCTGTTCCTGAAGATATACAAAGACTTGTTAAAAACTGGCCTCAGGCCGTGGCAAGAATGGGTAACCCCATGAAGACTTACATGCAGAGAGCCAAGCTCAGCCTTGGCAATGACGACAGACTTCAGGTGGTTTTTGATAATAAACAGCTGGCAGATAAGTACTCAAGCGGAGAGTTTGTGCAGGAATTCCAGGATACACTGGATGGCATACTCGGCAAACATGTGGAGTACGAGGCCAGATTCCTCGAGCCGACCCAGAATTTCGAGGAAAATTACGTCAACTTACAAAATATCAATTTCGATATTGTAACAGAAGATGATGAAGAAGAGGAGAATTAACGATGGCAAAAAGAGGCGGATTTCCCGGTGGCGGAATGCCCGGTAACATGCAGAATCTTATGAAACAGGCGCAGAGAATGCAGCGCCAGATGGAGGAGAGCCAGAAAGAGCTTGAGACCAAGGAGTTTACTGCCAAGGCAGGTGGCGGAGCTGTAGAAGCTACTGTTATGGGTAATAAGACTTTAAAGAGTATCACAATTTCACCTGATGCAGTTGATCCCGATGATGTGGAGATGCTTCAGGACATGATCGTTGCTGCTGTCAATGAAGCAATGAAGCAGGCTGATGAAGCAAGCGGCGCAATGATGAACAAGATGACAGGTGGATTAGGCGGAGGCCTTGGATTTTAATGGAGTTATACAGCGGACATATCAACCGTTTAATTGAAGAACTATCTGCCCTTCCGGGAATCGGAGGCAAGTCCGCTCAGCGACTGGCATTTTATCTGATAAATCTGCCAAAGGACAGAGTAAAGAGACTGGCGGATTCTATTGTAGATGCCAGAGAAAATGTGCACTATTGTGAGGTGTGCTGTACTCTTACCGATGAGGATATATGCCCTATCTGCAGTAATCAGAATCGCGACCATCACACCATCATGGTTGTGGAAAATGCGAGAGATCTCGCAGCTTATGAGAAGACAGGCAAGTACGAAGGTGTGTATCATGTACTTCATGGAGCAATTTCGCCAATGCTTGGAATCGGCCCCGGAGATATCAGGCTGACCGAGCTTATGAAAAGGCTTCAGAATGAGGATGTTGATGAGGTGATAATTGCCACCAATTCCTCACTCGAAGGTGAGACAACAGCTATGTATATCAGTAAACTTGTCAAACCAACAGGTATCAAGGTTACAAGAATAGCAAGCGGAGTACCTGTCGGGGGCGACTTGGAATACATTGATGAAGTTACGCTTTTGCGCGCTCTTGAAGGCAGAACAGAGCTGTAAGGCGTGACGTATTGTACGATTAAGGAGGTTAAAAATGGCAGTAAAAAGAGAGTTTTGGGGAGAGGCTCCAAGTGGTGCACCTATCTATGTGTATCATTTGACCAATCAGTCCGGCGTAGAAGTATGCGTTCTTAACTATGGTTGTACTATCAGAAATATTTTTGTACCGGACAAGAACGGCGAGAAAGTAGATGTAGTTCTCGGCTACGATGATTACAAGGAGTACTTTGGAAACGACTGCTTCCTTGGCGCAACAGTTGGTCCTACAGCTAACAGAATCGCAAATGCCAGGTATTCTATCGATGGAAAAGAGTTTATCCTTCCTATCAACGATGGTCCCAACAACCTTCACACCGATATGAACAACGGATTCCATAAGCGTGTATGGGATGCTGAGGAAGGTGCAAACTTTGTTAAGTTCACACTCGAGGCTGAGGACGGAGATCTTGGTTTCTCTGGAAACAGAGTGTTTGAACTTACTTATACACTTACAGACGACAATGCTCTTGAGCTTCACTACCATGCAACAAGTGATGCCAAGACTCTTATCAACATGACAAATCATGCATATTTCAATCTTGCTGGACAGGCATCCGGAAGCTGCCTTGATCATGTCATGAAGATGTACACATCACATTACACACCTGTTATCGATTCTGCAGCAATCCCTACAGGTGAGATTGCAACCGTTGAGGGAACACCGTTTGACTTCAGAGTAGCCAAGACAATTGGTAAAGATATAGATGCAGACAATGAGCAGCTTGAGTTTGTCGGCGGATACGATCACAACTATGCAATTGACGGTGCTGACGGCTCAATGAAGGTATTCTGCGAAGTAACAGCGCCTGCTACCGGAATCACAATGAAATGCTCAACAGACCTTCCGGGATTCCAGCTCTATGCAGGAAACTTCTTAAATCATCCGAATGCTAAGGGTGGAAGGGCATATAAGCCAAGAGATGGATTCTGCCTTGAGACACAGTTCTATCCTAACTCGATCAATGAAGCCGGATTCCCTGACTGTGTATTTGGACCTGACAGAGAGTACGACACAAAGACTGTTTACCAGTTTGTATAAAGAAATAAAGGGTATTGTTTGGAGGTTGGCATTTGGCTGAAGTACGTGATTTTGCCTCATATGCAGAAAAAGTTAATAACGGGAAT
>CAMORK010000098.1 GCA_946623755.1 uncultured Butyrivibrio sp.
ATCTGAAAAATGTTTGTTGTAAGCTCACGGGCTTCCAAAATTTTGAACATAAAAAATCTCCTCCTATCTATTAGATATTGTTATCAATGTATATTTGCCACTGGAATCATAACCAAGTCTGTTTACGGTTCCATCGTGAGTATTTACTGCATACATAAGTCCGGTAGGTGCGCTTGTACCATCATTGAGAACATGATTCTCAACAACAACATAGTATTCACCTGCACCCTCTATCTCAATGATAGAGTTGTAAATGTATTCATTGTGTCCTTCGATTCCTCTGACTTTTCCTGAGTTGTCCAGAAGAATATCCAGCCTGACAAGTGTACTTACAAGGCTGTTTACCGCCTGCTCCGGGGCAACAAGTCTTGAATAAACAAGATGATAATCTCTCTCAACAATCTCGCTGAAATTCCCGTCGTTGTCATAGGCAATAAATTTGTAATGGCTTGTTCCGACAGGCATTGTTATCGGAGATATGTACTGTTTGGACTCCATGGTTGGGTCAGAGCCATCGGTTGTATAGAATATCGAATACTCTGCCTTGGTTACCGCCACGATCATAGTGTTCTGATTGTACTCTCCGCTTGGCTCCATTATCTCCGGAGGCGGAACAGTTCCTGCTTCGATAACATACTCGCTCTCTGCTACGACCGAGCTGATCCCGTACTCATTGACGGCTACTGCCTTAATGTTGTATACGCCTTCATTTTCCAGAACAATTTCACTTTCATAGAGAATACTCTCATTGCTCGGAACACCATCATTAACGGTATAATAAATGGCATCGCCCGATCCGTCAACCATTCTCAGACTAACATTTACAATATCGTAGGTTCCGGATTCAGGATATATGGCAGGCGCATTTGGAACATACTTTGATCGCAGTTCCTCTGCCACCCCTAAATCGGTTTCTGTAAATAGCTCTCCTGCCTTACTGAAATCTCCTGTCTGTTTATAGATTGACATGATACTCTCATACGCAGACTTTACTTTGTCCTCGGGAAACAGTCCTGAATCAACAATAAGCATCAGAGATTCAACAGCACCTTCATAGTCTCCCTCATCCAAATAGTAATCCGACATTCTGAAGATAATATCTGAATTGTCAGGATGCTGCTTATTGCCTTCCTTTAGCTGCCTTATGGCACCGGCTGTGTCACCGGATGCCTTGGCAGATTCTGCAAGACTGAGGTAATACAGAGATGTCTTGTTGTGATAGGCAAGGAAAACAGAGGCAAATACTATTACAAGAATAAGCGCTGCAAATACTGCTGCAATTATCTTCCACCTCTTTGCAATAGCCGTAAGCAAGGCTTTTTTCTTTCGCCTCTTCTCCTCTTTGGCCTTCTCGTCTTTATTCAGTTCATCTGCCACTCCGGACAGCGTGGCGTTTATTTCATTTTCTACTTCCGGCTCAAAATCCGGCACGATATTTATCTCTGTACCACAGTTATCGCAGTACATGTGCCCTTCCGGAATTTCAAACCCGCAACCTGGACATTTCATCGGAACTCCATCTAATTAAGCATTGTGCAAAAGAGCTGCCTCATAGCAGTTATTCATAAGCATTGCGATAGTCATAGGTCCCACACCTCCGGGTACCGGAGTGATGTAGCTTGCAATCTCTGACACCTCGTCGTACTTGACATCTCCGCAGAGCTTACCGTCTTTACTTCTGTTGATGCCGACATCTATAACAACAGCACCTTCCTTTACATGGTCTCTAGTAATAACACCCGCCTTACCAACAGCTGCAATTATTATATCAGCTCTTTTACAAACTTCCTCAAGATTTTTGGTCCTGGAGTGAGCAATCGTAACAGTTGCGTTTTCTCTGAGCATAAGAAGTGACATTGGTTTGCCTACAATATTACTTCTTCCGATAATTACGCATTCCTTGCCGGAGATGTCGTATCCGTCAGTGCCTCTTTTAAGAAGCTGTATTACTCCTGCAGGAGTACATGACACAAATCCTTTATCTCCGACAACCAGTGCGCCTACATTAATCGGATGAAAGCCATCGACATCCTTGGAAGGGTCTATTGCATTTATAACGGTCTTTTCGTCAATATGCTTTGGAAGCGGCATCTGAACAAGGATTCCGTCCACATCTTTTCTTCCGTTGAGTTCGTCAATAAGCTTTAAGAGTTCTTCCTGCGATGTTTCCGCCGGAAGCTCATATGACAGTGAATTGTATCCTATATACTCGCAGGCTCTTTTTTTGTTGCGAACATATACCTGTGATGCAGGATCCTCTCCTACCAGAATGACAGCCAGAGTTACTTCAATTCCTTTTTCCTTAAGAGCTGCTGTCTTTTCTTTAAGCTCATCCTTAATCTGTTGTGAAATAGCTTTTCCGTCAATAATCTTAGCGCTCATGAGTCCTCCTTAGAAGAGCCCGACTATTTTGCCGTCTTTATCTACATCGATATCAAAGGCTGCAGGTCTCTTGGGAAGTCCGGGCATAGTTACGATAGCTCCGGTAAGTGCTACTACAAAGCCGGCTCCTGCCGATACATAGGCTTCGCGAACTGTTATATTGTAATCTCTTGGTCTGCCCAGCATATTGGGATCATCCGAGAGTGAATACTGAGTCTTGGCCATACAAACAGGAAGCTTTCCAAAGCCCATCTCTTCGATCTTGGCAAGCTGTTTTGATGCTGCGGGAAGGAAGTTTACACCGTCTGCCCCATAGATTTCTGTAGCAACCTTGGTGATCTTATCTGTAAGCGAAAGGTCATCAGAGTAAATAGGTGCATAATTTGATGGCTTGGTCTCAATGGTGTTTATAACTTCTCTGGCAAGAGCCTCTCCGCCTTCTCCGCCCTTTGCCCAGACTTCTGAGAGTGCAAATTTGCAGTCTCTCTCTTCGCAGAACTGCTTCACATAAGCCATCTCTGCCTCTGTATCTGTAAGGAATGCGTTGAGAGTTACAACTACAGGAACTCCGTATTTCTGAATGTTCTCAATGTGCTTTTCAAGATTTACGATGCCCTTCTTAAGAGCTTCAAGGTTCTCTTCTCCGAGATCCTTCTTGGCAACACCGCCATTGTATTTAAGAGCTCTTATTGTTGCTACAAGAACGACCGCATCAGGCTTAAGACCTGCGATCCTGCACTTGATATCAAGGAACTTCTCGGCACCAAGGTCAGCACCAAAGCCTGCCTCGGTAACTGTGTAGTCCGAAAGACTAAGTGCAGTCCTGGTCGCTCTTACGGAATTACATCCGTGGGCAATGTTTGCGAAAGGTCCACCGTGTACGATTACCGGAGTGTGCTCTAAAGTCTGAACAAGGTTGGGCTTTATTGCATCTTTTAAAAGAGCTGCCATTGAGCCTACCGCATTGAGATCACCTGCAGTTACAGGCTCTCCGTCTCTTGTGTAAGCAACGATAATTCTTGAAAGTCTTGCCTTGAGGTCATCCATATCGCTTGCCAGGCAAAGTATAGCCATGATTTCTGAAGCAACAGTGATGACAAAATGATCCTCTCTCGGAACGCCGTCTGCCTTGGCTCCGAGACCTACTACTATATTTCTGAGGGCTCTGTCGTTCATGTCCTCAGCTCTTTTCCATATTATCTGACGAGTATCGATACCAAGTTCGTTACCCTGCTGGATATGATTGTCGATAAGTGCTGCAAGAAGATTGTTTGCTGAAGTGATGGCGTGGAAATCGCCTGTAAAGTGTAAGTTCAAATCTTCCATGGGAACAACCTG
>CAMORK010000099.1 GCA_946623755.1 uncultured Butyrivibrio sp.
CTTCACGGCTTCCAGAATAATATCTATGAGGTCTTTCATGGATTTGGACATGGCCAGATCAGAACGATAAACCAGCTGGATGTTTTCCTCTATTGGCTGTGCCTCTTTTATGGAAAGATAGCATAAATCCTTCCCAACGAAGTCGTAGGATAATGTAATGGCAATGCCAAATCCAACACGTACTGCATTGAAAAGACTGCGTATGTCACTGACCTCCATTGAAATATAGGCTTCGGGTAAATACTGATTCAATAATTTATCGGAGAAAGAACCTGAATGGGTTGTCGGATCTGTAGAAACAAAGGTTTCTTCTGCACAGTCCGAAAGGGAAACAACCGGGAAAGGGTATCCTTCGATATTTTCTGCTTTATTTATAAGAGAAGAATCCGTCGGGACCAAAAGTGAGAGGTAGCATGATTTTACAGGTATATACTTAAATCCCGGAGCAGGATCCAGATTTGTGACGAGTGCAAGATCCAGAAGTCCGTTCTCAAGATACATTTTAAGGTGACGACTTGAATCAGCATGATTTTTCAAGGTTATCCCGGGATGTTCTTTCAGGAACCTCGGAAATACTTTTGTGTACAGAAAATGTTCACGTCCCATTCCGAACCCAAACCGTACTTCCTTCTGGCGAAGATTAGCGTCCTGGTTTAATTTGTGCATGAGATCCTGATCAAGTTTCAGAATAACTCTTCCGGTTTCCACATATTCTCTTCCAGCATCTGTCAGAAGAAATTTGTGACCTGAACGAAGGAAAAGAGGAAGACCGATCTCGTCCTCTATTCGTTGAAGATATTTGGTTAATGCTGACTGCGTTATATATAATGCGGCAGCAGCCTTTGTTATGCTCTGATTTTCAGCTATCTTAATTACGTATTCATAGTCACGGACGTTCATAAGACTCTCCATTGTCGCATTTCAGTTGGGGGCGTAACCTGCAGTAAAAAATACAGGCACATTCCCTCTTATGATTAAATATTACATTTTGGAATGTATACATGAAATATATGCGTTTGTGTAATATTCTTTGTTCATATATAGTATGCGACAGATGATAAAAAAGCAATGCATGCGACAGGATTTTTAAGAAATCCGGACGCGCGCAGTCAGTACAGATGAAAAACGCATCATATCTGACTGACATCAAGAAGGAGGGACCTTATGAGTCTGTTAACGATCTGTTTCATTATTTTCGTACTCACCATCATAGGCTATTGCAGTGGTAAGTACAGCCTTGCGGTCATAGCATTAACATCAATGATGCTTATGACCCTGACAGGATGCCTTGAGGCAAAAAAAGCACTTAGTTACTTCGCCAATTCCAATGTTATCATGGTTGGAGGCATGTGTGTTGTAGCTGCCGGTTTTAATAAAACCCAGTTCTGCATCAATCTTGCAAAAAGCATTTCAAGCATGTCCAAGGGAAGCATAACCAAAATGGTACTTGGCTATGTTGTGATAGGAGTTATCCTTTCCCAGTTCATTCAGAGCCCGGTTGTAGTATTTTCAATCGTTGCACCGATGCTTATGGCAACAGCAACCGAAATGGGAGTTCCTACAACAAAGGTACTTTTCCCTGTAGGTATAGCAATTATCTCAACCTGCTGTATTCTTCCCGTTGGTGCCGGAGCGACAGTTGCAGCTGAGCTTAACGGTTACCTTGAGTCTTATGGCTATACTGACTTTATGGTTAGCCTTGCAGATCCTATGAAGGCAAGACTTCCCATGCTCATTCTTTCCATCGTTTATTTCGGTATCTTCTGTATCAAGGGTCTTCCTTCAGAGTCACCTGTAGAGGTTCAGGATATGGCACTTAAGAAGATGGGAAAGTCAACACTCACAAAGTTCCAGGAGTACGCATCGATCTTAATTTTCTTCGGTGATGCGCTTGCTCTTATGTTCAGTGATCAGCTTGGTCTCGAAAGCTGGGCAATAACAGTTATCGGCGCACTTCTCATGATACTTACAAATGTACTTAATCCTAAGGAAGCCGGAAAGTCACTTCCACTTGGAATCCTTTTTCTTATCGTTGGTTCCAATGCAATCGCCGGAGCACTTTCAGCCACAGGCGCAGGTGAGTTCATCGGAAGCATTATCTCAGGATTTGTAGCCAGCCTCGGAAACAGCAATTACCTTTTAGGATTTATTTTCTTTGTACTTCCGTTTATTCTTACACAGTTCATGTCAAACAGAGGTACAATGCTTATATTCCACCCGATCGCCATCGCAACCTGTGCGGCCATGGGAGGAAATCCGGTGGGACTTATGATCCTTATTCAGGCAGCCTGCCTTACAGCATTTATGACACCGATGTCAACTTCAGCTACACCTTATATCATGGGGCTCGGCGGATATGACATTCCGTATATGATAAAGCACGGTGCATTATTTGCAGCTTTGGGATGTGTTATTTCGGTATTATGGACAATGACAGTGTTCCCTGTTATCTGATGATCAGATAAAAGTATTAACAGAGGAGAGAAACTAATGAGTGAGAATAACGATGCATTAAGCAAAGTAAGAGAAGGAGCTCATGGCCTTGAACCGGATCAGGAACTTATTAAAGAGTTTCCTTTGAAAAGAACCTATGAAAAAATGATTCCCCGTGAAGGTGAAGAGGCTGTAAAGGTTTATATTTATGAACCAGAGGGCATGGAGTCCAAAGGACCTGTTCTCATAAGACTTCACGGAGGCGGTTTTGTAAAACCTTACCGCGGTCAGGACGTGAACTATTCACATGTTGTTGCTTACAACACAAAATGTCTGCTTATAGACGTGGATTACAAACCGGCTCCTGAGAAGGCATATCCTTATGCTGTTAATGAAGGTTATGCTGTAGTGAAGTATGTATACGAGCATGCTGAGGAGTTTGACATTGATCCTGAACGTATCATCCTGAGCGGTGCCAGCGCAGGAGCGAACATGGCAACCGTTATTACTCTTATGAATCATGAAAAAGAGTTAAAGGGAGAAAATCCTGATTTCAAGATCTGCCGCACCTGTCTGGCGTATCCCCCGCTTGACCTTGCTGCAGATCCTGTATCAAAGCTGGGACCTGATGCAACTCCGGAATCCATCGAACTTCAGAAGAGAGGTCTTCTTTATAATGAATGGTATGCCGGTGGAGAAGACAGAACTAACTGGAGAGTTTCGCCGGTATATGCCATGCAGGAACTGCTTGTAGGTCTTAACCCGTTCCTTGTCTGCACCGGAGGAACCGACAGTCTGGGACCTGAGGGAGAGAAGTTTGCGGCAATGCTTATTCAGGCAGGGGTATCTGTGACATGCAAGCGTCTTCTCGGCACAAGACACGGTTTCCTTACACGTCGTGTGGGTATCTTCGGAGAAGCCGAAAAGCTATACTTCGATATGGTAGAAGAAGTAAAACATCCTAAACACTGGAAGTATTAAACAAGATATTGATCTTCCGTTAAAAGAAATGACATTTAAACAGGGAGGATTCTCGTCTGAAAGAATCCTCCCTGTTTTTGTATGCAACAGTGAAGTGGTCAGTGATATTTCTTCTTTTCCATGTACATGGCTTTATCAGCTTTT
>CAMORK010000100.1 GCA_946623755.1 uncultured Butyrivibrio sp.
GCCATGTTTTTACCTTTCTTACCGGAATACAGTCCGGTAACCTTTCATATATACATTTTTTATAACTACTGTGCGAGTATTACACAGGAATTACCTTATTTAATGGCTTTACTTCCATCTCTTGGAATAAAGCTGTCAAAGATATAAATATCAAAGTCCTCTTTGGCCTGTTCAAGCTGCTGCTGATCTTTGATTGTCCACGCAGCTGTGACACACTTGTAAAGATGCCTGCAAACCTGCATGGAAAAACTCTTTGAATACTTGCGGTTAAACGCAATAAAATCCGGTTTAGCCAAAAAGTTGAAAAAAAGATTGGTAAGTATAAAATACAATGCTCCCTTAAATTCCTCAGGCTTATCTCTGTGGAACTGATCCGAAAGCTGACCCCTGAAAATTTCGGGGCGGTGTCTTCTGTACCAGATTATCCCCAACGGATTAAATGATTCGATACAATAAACACCCTTGTAGTCTTTAAGAAGCGCATCTACTATTGGACAGACAGCCAGATCCTTAAACTCTATCTTAAGCTCAATTATCAGAGGCACTTTTCCGTCTACAAGCTCCAGAAAATCTTCAAATCTTGGGATCTTCTCATCAGAGTTAAGCAGATGAAATCTCTGAAGTTCCTCAAAGGTATAATCAATAACCTTCCCGGCAACTCCAAAACTGCCGTCCTCGTTCCTGACTGCATTCTCAGGTATCTCACCCTCAGGGTATCTCGCAACCCTTGCCAGTGTGAAATCATGGAAGATCACAGGAATGCCATCCTTCGTCAGCTGAACATCGCACTCTATGCCATATCCGGCCATGACAGCCTTGCCAAAAGCAGCCATTGAGTTCTCCGGCGCTTCCGAACTGTTATCATGAAGTCCCCTGTGAGCATAAAGGACTTTCAGGTATGGTTCCCTATCAGGTCTTCCTGTCATTCTTGGCATAATAATAAGTAAGTAAAGAACTGCCAGAATCAACAGAACTATGCATATAACCTTGACTGTAACCATCAAACCACTTCCTGATATTGATAAATTTATAACTTGTCCGCCAACTATTTTACATTGCTTTCTTTGATTACGCAAGAAATATAGTGATTATATTGCAAAAAAATCTGTGAAGTGATTGTAAAAAGTTTATTTTTCAACTATTCTAAACTCATATCCTATATAAAATAAGGGGGATTGGGGGAAATGAAACTTAATTACAAAAGAACTATTCTTATCGGACTGGCATTTTTGTCCATCACTGCATTCTGGCAATTCTATGACAACGAAATTCCAAAGATACTCAAATACAACTTTGGCCTGGGAGAAACCTTAACCGGAGTAATAATGGCCCTTGATAATGTCCTGGCGCTGTTCCTGCTTCCGTTTTTCGGAGCTCTCTCCGACAAAACAGATACAAAGCTCGGTAAAAGGACTCCGTACATATTGTTTGGAACCATCTCGGCAATGGTCCTTTACTTTGTTCTTATTCAGGTGGCCAAGCCTTCGGGAAGCCTTATCTTCTTTATTATAGTGCTGCTGCTCCTGCTCGTTGCTATGGGAACCTACAGATCACCTGCCGTATCACTTATGCCGGATCTTACACCTGCGCCGCTTCGAAGCTCAGCCAATGCCATCATAAATCTCATGGGTGCGCTTGGAGGTGCTTTTACCCTGGTGCTCACCATGGTATTCATAGACAGTAACACAGCAGCTGCGGAAGTCAACTACACTCCTATCATGTGTGGCGTGCTTGCCATCATGGGTATAGCTGTCCTTGTACTGTTCCTTACAATAAAAGAGCCTGTAATAGCTAAGAAGATCCAGGAAGAAGGCGGTCTTCACTCTCTTGGTGAGGAATTGGAAGAAGACTCAGCAAAAGATACCGGCAAAGGCAAAGCTCTTCCAAAGGACGTATTTAAGAGCCTTGTATTCCTGCTATTGTCTGTAGCCTTCTGGTATATGGCCTACA
This sequence comes from uncultured Butyrivibrio sp., assembly GCA_946623755.1. Taxonomy (GTDB): domain Bacteria; phylum Bacillota; class Clostridia; order Lachnospirales; family Lachnospiraceae; genus Butyrivibrio. The sequence goes on from CAMORK010000100.1 coordinate 1,951, forward strand.
ACGCCGTCACAACTGCTTACACCCGATATGTAAGTGAGGTATGGCACTTAAACGGCGATGGCTATGCAATGACAATGATGATTGCCATGGTTGCAGCCATCATAAGCTACGTTCCCGTAGGTATTGTTTCCAGCAAGGTTGGCCGTAAGAAAGTCATACTCTTTGGAGTAGTACTTATGAGCGTATGTTATCTGGTAGCAGCACTTATGCCTGTATATAACGGAATCGTCAATGTCTTTTTCGCAATAATCGGTATCGGATGGGCAGCCATCAACGTAAACTCCTATCCTATGGTAGTTGAAATGAGTAAGTCAGGCGATATCGGCAAATACACAGGAACCTACTACACCTTCTCAATGGCAGCCCAGGTATTTACGCCTATCCTCTCAGGCTTCCTTTTAGAGCATGTATCCTACAGGACACTGTTTCCATATGCCTTTGTATTCTCAACCCTGGCATTCTTTACAATGCTGATGGTTAAGCACGGCGACTCAAGACCTGAAGCCAAAAAGAATGTTCTTGAACACTTTGATGTAGACGATTAAATCAAAAAACAAACCGCTCGGATCCGTAATGGTCCGGGCGGTATTTTTTATTCAGAATCTATTCAGATTTCAAGTTCTTTTCCTGTGAGGAGTCTGTATGCCTCAAGGTATTTGTCGATGGTCTTGTCGATGACTTCCTGAGGAAGGTTGTAGTCGCACTCAGGGTTAGCCTTTAAGTAGTTACGAACATACTGCTTGTCAAAGGATGGCTGGTCGTGTCCGGGCTCATAGCCTTCAACAGGCCAGAAACGTGAGCTGTCAGGTGTGAGCATTTCATCGCCGATAACCACTTCTCCGTTCTCATCAAGACCGAATTCAAACTTGGTATCAGCAATGATGATTCCTTTGGTAAGAGCGTACTCCGCACACTTCTTGTAAAGAGCTATTGTATAGTCCCTGATCTTGGTAGCATACTCAAGACCGTGTCCGGGGAAGTCTCTCTCAAGAACTTCTACGCTGCGCTCAAAATCGATGTTCTCATCGTGATCACCTATCTCAGCCTTGGTGCTTGGTGTGTAGATGGGTTCAGGAA
>CAMORK010000101.1 GCA_946623755.1 uncultured Butyrivibrio sp.
GTCAGCTTAAGACATACAGAGAAAACAAGATTCTTGTACGTGCTCATCAGCTCTATTAACTTTTCCTTAGAATCTGTTTTCCCCATCTTTTTTTCCTTTATTTCGCTCTCCTCATATAATATAACGAATTACACACATAAAAGTCTGCAAAAAAATACGACTTACAGAAATTTTTCTGTAAGTCGCATGATTATGATTCTTTCTTTTTCTCATCATACATTGCAGCGTCGGCCTTCTCAATCAGGTCTTTTATCGAATCATCATCATCCAGGTCGGCAATACCTATGCTGATTGTCAGGTCAAATGGAAGCTTTTCCTCCTCCACAAGTTCCGCAAGCCTTGCATTTATGCTGTTCTTTAGCTCCTCGTTCGTCACGCCACCTTCTGAAGAGGCCAAAACAACAAATTCATCACCGCCATACCTTGCAATGATAGCCCGACGCCCTGAGTGCTTGCAGCCTTCGCGCAGTGCCTTGGCGATCAGTTTAAGAGCGTTGTCCCCCTGAAGATGACCATAGGTGTCATTGATGTGTTTGAAATGATTGGCATCTACCAAAAGGAGATATATCTTTTCCTGTTCGCCCTTGCCCCTCTTAAGCTGCTCAAAGGATAGATTAAGCTGTTTCCTGTTATTGAGACCGGTGAGCGGATCAAGTGAAATCAGCTCATCAACCCATATAAGATACAGCACAAGCGTCGCCAGAGACATAGCCACGCAGGCTACAGGTAATCTGGGATAGATAAACTGTATGATTCCAGCCACACCAGGCGCAACCGGGAAAAGAAGTAACCGCATCAGTACTTTTTTATCCTGCTTAGTGTCTTTTCTGATGATGTTTAGAATAATCCTGATCCACGCCAGAACAACGTATGAATACGATAATACATAAATAAGGATAAACAGAGGCCCTCTGTAATATGTTCCGTCATCACCCAAATAAAACAGATATTTGCCAAAAAGATTGCCCAAGAGCAAAACACCCATCAGTCCCATGAGCATAGATGACTGCCTGACCCTTTTTAAGTTTCTGGCAAAACCAGTATCACGGATATGCTCAAAATACAGAAACCAGAAGAAGCACATGCTTGATGTCGCGAAAAAATAGACAGTCTTGCAGGCAATGAGAATCCATCCATTGCCCGGAATAATATGGTAGAACACCATTTGAAACCAGGTGTCCGAAATGAAGAAAACCATCTCCGATATAATGGACATGACAAAATTTCTCTGAGCCACCATCTTGGATAATCCCTGCGTCTTGCGAAGGATAATCCATATCAGTATCAGAGAAAACAGATTCACTTCAAGATATAGAATCGCATATTCTATGTTTACATCCATAGAATAATTATACTCTATTTTCCGTAGATTTGTGTTCTCTGATTTTACTGCTCACCAATATATTCAAAACTAATCCCATCATCATGAGATACGTAAAGCCCCGATGGGTGCTTCTGCAATTCCTCACTGTAATAATCTCCTGACCATTCGCTCTGCCCGGCCAGCATATAGATATCTTCGCCGTCTTTCCAAACCTTTTCGGGAATTGTAAACGGATTGTACAGGCTGCCATCTGCCAGTTTAACCTTGGCTGAGGGATAATTTACCTGGGTAAAAGACCTTCCTCCGTCCGCCGTTCTATAGAGAAGAGCGTCATCTCCTCCATTATAGGTAAGGCATGAAAATCCAAGATTCGTATCATCTATAAATGTAATCCAGCCCGCTGCTCCGCCACTTCCACAGTAGGGATCGTCATTAACCAGCACAACCTTTCCATCACTGTCTCTCTTTGCTGTAAGCACGTAGTAACTGCTTCCTGCTGCCCTGTCGACGGGGATCATACCATAGGTAATACCATCACCGGTTGTATATGTGCACTCAGCTTCATAGTCCTCGTACCCCTCTCCGCTGCCGTCATCTGTAAACTCAAGTTTCTCATAACTGTCAGACTTGACTGCCTGACCATCCGGAGCATTCAGTTTATCATCCAAAAATTCGTATAATCCGCTATACAGAGCCTCTCTGTCATACCCTCCGCTGATATACGGAGAAGGGTCAAAAGACACTTCTGAAGGATACATGCTTATAATGATCTCCTTGTAGAGCCAGGGAGCCTCATCATACGGAATCTCCGACAGACATATCTCCATCCACTCGCATATATCATCGCAAAACCAATTCATATCCTGCATTCCGTTCTCATCGAGAATAGGAACCATCACAGTTCCCATCAGCGTCTCACTGCACTCCCTGTCCTGCCAGTATAGCGCCCTCTGTATCTTCTCAGGAAATGTATCTTCAGCCAGCCCTATAAACTTATAAAGCAGCTGATTCTCATGTATCTTCTGCTGCGCCTCAGCATCAGTCTCTTCGCTTGTAGCTACCGCCGCCTGATCCTCAATATTCTGTTCCGGTATTGCCTCATTTTGAGAAGAGCATGCAGATAGAGTAAGCATGCCCAAAAGAACCATTCCAACAATCCTTGTTTTCATAACACTCCGCTCCTTAACCATTTATCCCCTATACAAGATTAATAGTCCCCAGGGGCTTAAGTCAAGAGACCATTTTTGAAAATGGCCCCCAGGAATGAGGTCAAGGGGTCATTTTGAAACGATAATTTCCTCAGTCATCTCAAACAGCTCATCTGCTGTCATATCTAGGATCAAATCCCATCAAAATATAGCGTATTCCATCAAGTTCAAAATCCACGCTGCTTACATAATAAGTCTCACGTTCATCAGTTCCGCTACTGATAAAGAAATGCGCATCTGTTTCTTCCCTTTGAATTTCTTCATCAATCCATTTGTTCGGCGAGCTCAACATATGAATTTTGAAATACTTTCGCTTGACTCTGAATTTATCCAAATTTTTAGAGCCAAATTAGAGCCAAAGGTCATTTTCAGCTAGATTGTATACATAAAAACAGCTTCCAGAGAAACTCTGGAAGCTGCATAAAATCTAGGTTTGTTAAGA
>CAMORK010000102.1 GCA_946623755.1 uncultured Butyrivibrio sp.
CCATATCACACTGTAAAATTATGAGGAAATCAATTTGTTTTTCTTAAACCACTGCGCGCTAAGAGTCAGACTTTTTACCGGATCATTGTCAATCCAGTTTTTATGGGTCTCCAATACAATTGCCTTTACTTTTCCGGCCTCCTGTACAGTCTCCAAAATACTGCCAAGAGCCATATTCCCTGTCCCGAGTTCTACCGCATCTTCCTTGAGAATAGGCGTAATGAACGGCCCATGTTTTCTGCAGCCTCTGTCATTTATATGCCACAGTACCATTCTGTCTGACAGCTTTTTTACCAAGGCAGTAACATCTGCTCCTCCGTCTGCAAGCCAGTAGGTATCAAGTTCGAAGTTAACATACCCGGGATCCGTGTTCAGGGCGATCAAGTCCAGTGCGGTTTTTTCTTCTGAGACCTTCTGTAACTCGACATTGTGATTATGATAAAGCAGTTTTACTCCATAGGGCAAAAGAGCTTCTCCCGCCTTATTAAGCCGCTCAGCAAGTCTTTTTACATCAGAGGCATTCCCGTAATCAAACCTGTACATACCGGTTATAACAACGGTATCTGTTCCAAAGCTCATGGCTTCTTTAGCAACAGCCTCAGGGTTTTCTTCAATGCTGTTCAGATAGCTGTGCAGGCTTATAGCCTTCAGCCCACTCTCAGCGACCAACTCCTTCCAGTTAAGTTTTCCGCCACTTCCTGTGGGCATACCGGCAAATTTAGTAAGCAGTCTCACAATAAAGGGAGTTGGCTTTATCATGAACTCATTTAGCTCAATGCCGTCATATCCGGCATCTTTAATTGCTTTTAATGTGCTAAATGCACTCTCATGACTGTTGCATCTGCTTCCGATCATTATCTGTTGCACACCCGTCAGTATTCTGTCGCTCATTATTTTATATAGCCTCCAAGATGCTTCAAACTCTTCTTCGGTGTCCTGATCTGTGTTTTCCTATCAACTCCGCAAAGACCAAATGTCAGCGCATATCCTTTCTGCCACTCGAAGTTATCGATAAGGGACCAGTGACAGTATCCGATAACAGGAATTCCATCATCTATACAGTTCTGTACGCCCTCCAGTGCCTTGTCGATAAACTGTATCCTTTGCTCATCGTCTGAGGTTGCGATTCCGTTTTCTGTTACAAGGATCGCAATATCCGGCAGCTCTTCATGTACGCGCCTTATTACATGCTCAAGGGCTTCAGGGTATACTTCATAATCCATCTGTGTCATGGGTGTTCCCTCCGGAACAGGTACTATTCCATCAGGGCCGTAAGTTGTTCTGGTATAGTTCTGAAGTCCGAAGAAATCATCATCCTTGATATAAGGAATGTAATGACAAAACTCCTCGTTCCAGTCGCTGTCCGCGCGCTCCTTGCCGCCCTCGATGTACTGACAGTCATGCAGAGAAAGAGTGATACCAACCTTAATATCAGGATTTACAGCTTTGATTGCCTCTTTTGCTGCCTGATGAGCTTTTATTACTATCATATCCCCATGCATATCTGTTGCCGAGACAAATGTATGGGGCTGAGGATCTCCGAACACTTTGGCATTCTCCATTGCTGCCAGTTTCATTTTTTCCATCGGATCAGACAGATTAAGGCCCACCTGAACCTGCCCCTCCATGGAGTCTTTACCGCTTTCGGCCGCACTTGCCATTTTAGCCATCATCTGCTTCTTAAATCTCTCCATAAGAGCGCCAATCTGCAATCTCATATTTGCCTCATTTATGGTGCAGATATATTTAATCTCGCTTCCCAGCTGCTCTGTGACATATCTTGCATAGTTTGCAAAAAGGTCTATAACCTGCTCATTATCCCATCCTCCGAGCTTTATAAGCCACACAGGTGATGTAAAATGCATAAGGGTAATAACCGGTTCAACACCATTGTCTCTGCAGCATTTGATCATCTTCCTGTAATGCTCAATCTCTTTTTCATCAAATTTGCCCTGCTCAGGCTCAATACGTGCCCATTCAACAGAGAATCTGTAGGTGTTAAGGCCTGCATCTGCCAGCATCTTGATGTCTTCTTCATATCTGTTATAGTGATCAACAGCATCCAGTGAAGGCTCAACAAACTGGGAATACTCCATATTTTCCATAAGCCAGTAATCTGAGTTTGTATTATTTCCTTCAACCTGATGGGCTGCTGTTGATGCACCCAGCATAAATCCGTTCTCAAATCTCTTCATTTCTCATCCTCCATAGTTTACATATCGTAATTACCACCGGTCAGAATTCTCTTTTCCTGCCCGGCAAGCTCAAGTTCTGCTTCTACTGCCTCCGGGATCTCAAAATGGTAGGCAAAAGAATCCGTCTCCTCAATATATCTCCATTCAGAAACTATGCGTCCTCTCGGCGAATCATAATATCCCTTTGCAAACTTAAGTTTCTTATCAGTTATCGGTCTGATCACAACCTTGTCAAAATCGTATCTGATTCCCAGAACCCCTGATAAGAGCCATCCGGAAACAGCCCCATAAGAATAGTGGTTCAGCGAATCGTGGACTGTGCCGTCCTCTCTGATGCCATCCCAGGTCTCCCAGATAGTGGTAGCACCCTTCTCCACAGCATAGAGCCATGAGGGACAGCTTTTCTGCAAGAGCAATCTGTAAGCAGTATCTGCATAACCGTAATCTGCAAGCACCTGGCACAGATAAGGTGTAGAAAGAAATCCCGTGTTCAGATGATAGTCATTTTTCACTACAAGCTCATTCAAATCCTTAGCTGCAGCATCTGCCTCTTTTCCCGTCAAAAGAGAAAATGCCAGAGGCCTTACATACTCACATTGTCTCTCAGACCTTATATGGCCTTCCTTTAGAACCAGATATCTGTATGCATCCCTTGCTTTTTCTGAAATTTCTTTATATCTGCCGGCATCAGCATCATATCCAAGAATATCCGCTATTTCTGCCAAAACTCCGGATGAATACGCATAATAAGCCGTTGCCACTTCAGGCTG
>CAMORK010000103.1 GCA_946623755.1 uncultured Butyrivibrio sp.
CTGGTCTCCTAGAAGTTATGGTCTATCCATCTTTTTTATACGCTTTTTTCCTGCTTCAATCGCATCATTCGGACACACAAGCTTGCACAGGTGGCATCCCACGCATTTGCTTCCGTCGAGCTTTGGTTTACGGTCATCGAATCTGATTGCCTGATGCCCTCCGTCATTACAGGAAATAACACATCTTCCACAGCCATTACATTTTTCCAGATTAAATGCAGGGAAAAGAACTGTGTCTCTCTCCAGTACATCAGTTGTATCACTTACGCTGTCAAGACCTGCACCAATAACGTCTTTTACAGATTTTATTCCCATTTGTACAAGGTAATAATTCAGTCCTTCCTTCAGTTCATCTATTATCCTGTATCCATATTGCATTACAGCAGTCGTTATCTGTATTGAGCCAGCCCCCATAAGGATAAACTCAAGAGCATCCCTCCAGGTTTCGATTCCGCCCATTCCGCTTATATGCATTCCTTTAAGTGTTGGATTCTGGCCAATTTCAGCAATAAATCTGAGTGCTATGGGTTTTACGGCATTTCCGCTGTAACCACCAACTGCAGACTTTCCCTTTACTGCAGGTGCCGAAACAAATGTATATGGACTTACTCCGACAATGCTTTTTATGGTATTGATCGCAGCTATCCCATCCGCACCGCCACGTAGTGCTGCCTCTGCAGCAGGACTCATTGTGGCAACGTTAGGTGTAAGCTTCGCTAGAACCGGAATAGTCGTACTTCTTTTAGCTGCCCTGGTAAACCTCTCAACCAGTTCAGGTACCTGGCCTATATCTGATCCAAGGCCATCTTCCTGCATGTTTGGGCATGAGAAATTAAGCTCAATTGCATCTGCTCCGTTTTCTTCACAAATCTTAGCTAGTGACTCCCATTCCGCTTCGTCCTGTCCCATAATTGATGCAAGAATGAACTTTGATGGGTAATTCTCTTTTAGTTTTCTGAATATCTCCATGTTCTCAGCTACGCTGTGATCTGAAAGCTGCTCGATATTCTTAAAGCCAATTATGCTTCCGTTATCTCCCTTGATTGCAGAATATCTCGGAGAAGCTTCATGAATGTCAAATGAGCAGATTGTCTTAAAAGATATCCCTGCCCAGCCTGCTTCAAAAGCTCTTGCACACATGTCGTAGGTGGATGCAACTACAGATGAAGACAAAAGAAATGGATTTTCAAGCGGTACTCCGCATATATCACACTTAAGCCTATTCCCATCATCCGGTATAGCAACTTCTACCTCAGGTTTTACTTTTTCATATAGGGCAGTCATAAGGCCTTTAATTGGAACACTCCCGCTATTTACACATGCTTTTTCGCATGGTGCACTACAGTCTGCGCAGGCATTTTTCTCAGGAAGTTTCATTGCTGCAACATCCTGATTGTCAAACCAGATTCCAAGTAATGCCCTGGCTGGATCCATAGCCAAACATGCGCTATTGCATGGCGCATCTTTACACAGCGCACAATAAATCATATCGGAACGTTCAATAGCAGGTTTTATCAACATATAATAATCCCTCACCTTTATTCAATAGATTTTATTTCAGCCTGCAGATCCTGCTTAAGAGAATAGGTATCAAAAGCAGCTTCCTTAGGAAGATTTATAAAAATATTGGTAATCTTGTCAACTTTTGCAATACCCTCCTGAACCGACACATCAAAAACATGACCTCCTTTTGATCTGTCCTCGGAAAGAAAATGAAGATGCCATCCGGGCATGTTAATACCATCCATATAATCGGGGAAATATACCCCCACGAGAGACCCTCGGATATTTTCAAAAATAAACGCCTTCTGCGTCATGCCAAGCACTTCCTTTAATGTGACATGATGCGATTTGTACGGAGCCTCTGATCTGGCGTCCACCTTTTCAAATACCCCATCAATCCTCACAACATGCATGCTGTTGAGGCCAAATCTCTCTTCTATCTTTCTTGTCAGCTCTGTGCGGAGCGACGTGATATCCAAAATGTCCTTAAGCAAAAACTCTTGCTCACCGCAAAATTTTGCTACAGCCGAAAAGGGAACCCCCGTTTCATGCGGGACCTCTGTCACATTTCCGTCCTGATCCGCCCTATAGCAATGACCATCCATCAGGATCATTTCGCCATTCACGTCTTCAAAGGTTCCAAGCCCAGTGTCGCCTTCCTGAAGCAGCTCTCCTACACTTATTACTGCTTTGCTGTATCCCAGGGCAAGAGCCTGTAGTGTGGATACCTGATACATCTTATTTTGCATGATTCACTTCTCCTTATATCATTCCTTGCTCCCGATACCGAGTGCTTCATAGGCCGTCCGCTCTATTCTCATTCATCATCTTCCGTCTCCGACACAAAGCAGGCCACCAGGCCATAAGTAATAGTCGGGCGTATCCAGATCTCCGTCAGCAGATAGGCAGTGTATTCATTGACGGGTTCAAGACAGATATCGACAGTGTAAAGCGCTGCGACTACCATGTCGATAATGCAGATCATCCATAGATTACGCTTTGAATATGTCTTCCACTCCTTGCGGGCATAAAAGTAGGTGAGTATTAGGAGCAGTATTACTGAAAGCGTTAAACACGCAAGGCGGATTATTCGAAATGACAAAGGTGGCGCGAAGAGAACATCACGCAACAATACCGTGGCACCTACGCACACCGAACACCAATAATTGAACTGCATCTTAGTGATCCGGAAATTGAAAAAGTACATGGCCATCATCAAGAGGCATGCTATGTAGAACAGGTTTAACACCAGTTCAGGCCACGTTTCTTTAAGTCCCAGTTTCAACACGCCATAGATCACCATGCCTACTGAGAAAGCACCGCCCAGGGCAGTGATAGCAATCTCAAAAATCTCTGATTTTTTCTGGAATCTCATTTTCATTTTATTAACCTCCGTTATTTTATG
>CAMORK010000104.1 GCA_946623755.1 uncultured Butyrivibrio sp.
AGTAACCTGGATAAGATTATGATTAGGCTCAATAATATTTTTTAAATAATTATTATTATCTTTTGGCACGGAATCAGCAGACTCAAGAATAGGGAATTTGCCTTCTCCGGATTCCGTAATTTCCACAGACAAGACTCCGTTATTTTCGGTTTCAGAAAAAAGTTTTCCACAACCATCATTATTTTCAGAACCGGATATTTCCGCTTTCTTGGTAATGAAATTCTTGACATATAATATGTCAGATTTTCCCTGTCCCCGGCGTTTCCTTTCTACAAGCCCAAAATCAACAAGGTTTTTAAGCGTTGATCTTGCCTTATCTTCACTGCATCTGAGCACTTTCTGCATAGATGCCACCGTCCAGATTACATATGTCCGCCCGTCTTTATCTACCCAACCTTTCTTATGTGAGTAGTCCACCAACTCATGCAAAAACCCATACAAGACATATTCTGCCAGCCCTAAATCTTCGTAGTCAGAATCCTCAAAAAAGACCTTCGGGATCCGCAGGAATCGAAACTGATCACTCTCAGCACCGGAGTAATACTCGTAATCATACTTTGGCATTTTACACACCTCCGTGCTTCTTACGATAATCATCCAGAAGTCTTACGATAAGACTTTCAATCTCTGCATCACTTGCTTCCGCAGGAAAGTATTGCATGATGATCTCATGTTTGATGACCACATTTCTTTCCTTAATACTGGCTACTGCCAGCAGAGCGTGGAGCGCTTCCTTTGTGCAACGTTTTTCCTGTGAGAGCTTCTTTATCTGCTGTGCCTGCGAAAGAGACGGAACAACATTATCCTCTTTCATCACTTCCATAAGAAGAAACTGTTCATTGGGTGTAATGAAAGAAAGCTCCACAGCAGGATTTATTTTTATAGTTTTACTATCAACCATGTTAAGTAGATCTGGAAGCAACTCTGTAAGCCGAATATATCTATAAACTTGATTCTTACTGTCTCCAGCAGCTTCTCCGACAGAACTGGCAGTTTTTAACTTGTTCCCAACTTGGGAACAAGTTGCATCATCGCTTTTCTTTCCCCGATGTTTTAATGCGTCCATTTTCATCTTATATGCAAACGCCTTCTCACTCGGCAGAATCTCTTCCCTCTGGAGGTTAGCGTCCACCATTGCGATCACGGCTTCATCATCTGTCAGATCCCTTATGATAACAGGAACCGTCTCCAGTCCGACTATCTCAGCCGCATGTTTACGCCTGTGACCTGATATCACTTCATAGCCGCCTTCAGGTCTGTTACGAACCATGATCGGTACAAGGATACCGTTCTCACGGACGCTTTCAACTGTCTGAGCCATCTTTTCATCATCCAAGACCTTAAACGGATGATTCTGAAATGGGAAAAGCTCTCTGATCGGAACATCAAGCACCTGTCCGGTCTGCTCCTGATCAATACCAAAAAGAGAATCCAGTCCTTTTAGCTGTACCCTGTCCGGAAGTGGTTTCTTAGCAGCCATACGCCAGCACCTCCTTTGTCAGTTCTTCAAACGCCCTTGCGACCTTGCACTTAGGATCATGCTTATATATGCTGTGTCCGTATGCAGTACATTCCTTTGCCCTTACGGACTCCGGTATCATCACATCAAATACCTTTATCTGACTGCCATAGGCTTCACGGAGCTTTTCTATGATATCTTTCTCATGGTTGGTACGGGTATTTACCTTATTGATAACGATGCCCTCAACCTCCAGCTTACGATTGAGCTTTCTCTTGGTAGAGCCTATCGACGCAAGCAGCTGTTGAAGACCTGCCATTGAGAGATACGATGCCTCCACCGGAATGATCACAGAATCCGCTGTTGTCAGCACATTGATTGTCACAAGATTAAGGCTGGGAGAACAGTCGATTAGGATATAATCGTATTCGTCCCTGACGCTTGATACAAAAGCATCCAGCAGATGCTCTCTGCTGAGAGCGTTCATTATCATGTAGTCCATACCGGCAAGCTTTATATTGCACGGCATGAGATCCACGCCTTCATCGTTATGTAGAATATACTCCGCAGGATCTATCGGATCCTCATTTATCTCACGCTCTATGAAAGAAGCAAGAGTGTTCTCCAGTTCATCCGCATTATCTATACCGAGACTGGATGTTAAATTTCCCTGGGGATCAGCATCAATGACCAATACCTTTTTGTCATTCATGGCAAGACCAACGCTCAAATTGCTTGCCAACGCTGTCTTCCCGACACCCCCTTTTTGATTAGCTACTGCGATTACTTTAGCCATAACCGTTCCTCCTGTTCCGTATTATCTGTTGCCCTGCCTTTTGCGGGCTTCTATTTTTGTTCTTTTGTCCACATCCGAAAACACTCGGAAGATCTTGTTGGTTCCCTTATTCTTTAAGGGCTTGGATTGACTTGTGACCTGGTACACCTTGTCTTTTTCCATGTGTTCCAGATAATCTTTCAGCTCGTAGGTCGGTCCCGAAACTCTTACTTTTAACATACTCGTTCATTCCTCCTCTAATTGGGTATATTCTCTGTCTTAGTTCGGGAACGGTTATCATCATAATCGCTCTGCCTGCACCTATCGCTGTACTTGTTTTCATGGCATCTCCTCCTTGTAAATGTATTTTTGACCATAACAAAAAGGACACTCTCAAAAGATTTCTCTTTTAGAAAGTGTCCTTAATTTTGCAAATATTTGATTGACTACCCAAGAAGTAAATGCATTATCATGTACTGTCCTGCATCTACCATTGGAACTATTGTGGTACTTTTGTGGTACCTAAGCTCCTTTTACCACTCGAAACCCTTGATTTTACTAGGGTTTACTTGCCTGCTGACTTCAAGGTCGGGAACAGCAAAACATCCCTGATCGCAGCACTGTCCGTAAGCAGCATACACA
>CAMORK010000105.1 GCA_946623755.1 uncultured Butyrivibrio sp.
GAATTATTAAGTGATTGCCTATTTGTAAGTCTAATTATTATGCGGAACTATAGGTTATTGGCAATATATGGTAGGTTGTTCACTTTTACACTTTGAGAACTTTTAACTGTCCAGTATGACAGGAAGGGGATCTTCCGGGGCGCTGATGAGCGGACGGATGTCATTGAGCGGGAACTGCAGCTCTGCGGTTATTTCTGCATCATCACTTCGGAAAAAATGACAGCCTCCCAGGCACTGATCCAGTATAAGGGCAGGGACATTTCCGAAAAGCTCTTCCGTGCTGATAAGACCTTCATCGGCTCAAAAAGTGAACGGGTGCAGTCATCCCAGAGCATGTCATCCAGGATCTTTATCGAGTTTGTGGCACTGATCGTCCGCAACCGTATCTATAACCTCCTGAAAGAGCAGATGCTCCGGATGGAAGCCAGGCAGAAATATCTGACAGTTCCGGCTGCGATCCGCGAACTGGAAAAGATAGAGATGGTCCGCCGTAACGGCGGGACATACAAGCTGGATCACGCGGTCACAAAGACTCAGAAGATCATCCTTAGCTCTTTCGGTCTGGATGCAGACAGCGTCAGCAGCAGTGCTGAAGAGATCAGTAAACTCCTGGCGACCAGCCAGTCTCTCATGAACCAGGAGGTGCCGGACGATGGCGAGGAAGAGATCAACTGAAACAATTGATGCCGAGATCGCCAAGGTCATGGCTGATATGTCAAAGCTACAGAACCGGTATGATAAACTTGCTGATAAACTCAAGGATCTTCAGGAGCAGAAGCGTCGGCGCGAGGCGGATGCCATCATGGATGCCTACCTTAAGAGTGGCAAGAGTCTCGAGGAAGTCATGACATTTTTGAAACCCTGAGGGCTTTTAGTGTAACTTTTATGCAAAGTTCTCATAAAAGGCTTCTGCTTGTCCTGAGATAATCATCAAGATTAGGTTTCATCCCGCCGTCAAGGCGCTCATATAAAGAGAAGGACAGATACGTGTGCCGGTCTTCTATAGTCTCGGTGTGGTAGTACTCATCGAGCTGACGCATGTACTGGTTCCAGATAGTACATAACTGTCGGGGGTTTGTTTCCCTGAGTTCTGTTATCAAGTTGGAAACGGCAGATTGTTCCCACTGACAGTTATTTTTATGAATAAATCGTTGAAATGAGCGATAACAGTATTTGTGGGAGTTGATATTGCTTTGGCAGATATTTCTTTTTTTAAATAAGCAGATTATGTTGGTTACAACTTCATTATATGACTTCATCATAGAGCCACCTCCAAAATAATTTGTGGTTCTATGATGGCATATGTGATAAACGTTATGCTCATCTTTTAGAAGAAGACGGCCTTATCTTAAAGGTGTTTTGATAAAGATAAGGATAGTAATTTTGTGAGGATAAGCCCACGGCAATTTACGACTTTGAGTAGCCGGTGCCGTCCCTAAACATTGCGTACCACATCAAGCACTGCTGCAAGGAGATGCTACGGTGTTCCCTCATATATCCCGATGACTGCATCTTTTGTGCTGATTGTCAGCTGTGGCCTGAATCCATCTGTTGAGGAGATGCTCCTCTTTCAGGTGAGACCAGTTCTGCGAAGACCGGAGATGCGGACTGGAGCAGTTCAGACCGGACTTGCTTGCGGCGGTAATAAAACGTCTTGGTACTGATATCGTTCTGCGAGCACCAGTCGCGGATACTCAGTCCGCTCTTGGACTGTTCCTGGACCATAAGTGCCCAGGAATGATGCTGTAGGCTTTTGATTGTAAGACCTGTTTCCATAAAACCTAACCTCTTTGAGACAGTCTTAAGATTCTTAAGGCGATTCTCTCAAAAGGGAAGAGTTTCAAGAAGACACTTAAGATTTACCTCTTACTTTAAATAAAGGTTCATCCTACGGTATAAGCCACAGATTTGAGACAGCTGGTGAGCGAGTCTAAAAAATCTTAAGGTTTTTTAGACCTGGTGTTCATACAGGAATCGCCACATCCGTTGTTTAAGAGGTAGCGTATCAGGCCAGGATACGTTATCCGTGGTTTGGCTCCGGGAAGGACGTGTCTGGCTTTCGGGAACTTTGGCGCAGAATAGCCGTTTCCGTTCTGGTGGCTCGTACCGCCTGTACGTCTCTGACCAGGGCATCATTTCCGTTGGAAAGAATGGTCTTTTCCATTGAAGAATGAACCATAAATAAAATAGATGTATAATTATATATCTTCGGACACCAAATATCATGCATCTTAGGAGCCGGATATGTATCGCAATACAGATGATGGACAGGTCAGCAACAATGATTTAGGTTGCTCCTCAGCAGTATAGGAACCGTTCAGCATGTCTTAGTTATATTGGATTGGAATCGGAAAACTGCTCTTTATTAGAAAATAGCAAAACCTTGCCGGAAGGTGGTTTAGAATGATAGATGAGAATGATAACCTGGCTTGCAGAGAAGAAAATGATACAGCAAGACCTTTAGTTTCAGTATGTATTTCAGTCTATAACGGAGAATTGCATTTGAGAAAGTGCCTGGATTCAGTTATTTCTCAAGATATTAATAATATGGAAATTGTTCTTGTGAATGATGGATCTACAGACAGTACATCTGAGATTATGTATGAATACCGGGACAGATTTCCCGGGATCAGGATTATTGAGCAGGAGAACAGAGGGCTTGCACAGGGCAGATGGACGGGGGTAAAGAATTCTAACGGTAGATACATCACATTTCTGGATGTGGATGATTATCTGCTGGAAGGTGCTTATAAGACAATCCTTCAGTTTATGGCAGACACCAGGGCTGATATTTATGAGTTCCAGACCATACGGGAGGATT
>CAMORK010000106.1 GCA_946623755.1 uncultured Butyrivibrio sp.
TCTTTTCAAAATCGCCCCTGTACTGGGTTCCGGCAAGCATACCGCCAAGATCCAGAGAAAAGACCTTTGCGCCCTTTATGGCATCAGGAACACCGCCGGCTTTGAGGCGCTCCACAAGTCCGTAGGTTATCGCGGTCTTACCAACGCCTGTCTCTCCGATGTGAAGAGGATTGTTTTTATCTTTTCTGCAGAGGATCTGTATCGTGCGCTCAAGCTCTTTTTCACGCCCGATAAGAGGGTTGACGTCTTTTAACGTGTCATTAAGACATGGAGCAAAGAGGCTTATCCCGCCCTTGTCCTCCTTGGATTTGATGCTTCCGTCGATATCTTCGGAAATTGCCTCGTTTTCTGACTCTATGATCGCCATCTGCTGGAGGACATCGGCTTCGCTGATATCCTGCTGTTCCATGTAATAGACAGCGTAGCTGTTATCAAGGTTCCAGATGGCATGGACCAGGTGCCTTACATGGATCTGGTCGCAACCGCTACTGTAAGCACTCTGCCCGGCAAAGCTTATGACAAAGTTGGTCCCGACAGAAAGCTCAGGCTGACCCTTCTCGGATTTATCAACATATTCCTTAATATATTTCCTGAGATTATTCTCCAGGATTCCCAGATCTCCGCCGCATTCTTTGAAAGCCTCTGCGAAGGTGACATCGTCAAGGATCATAAGGAGAACTATTTCGGGAGTCACAAATTCATAGTGATTCTCACCTGCAAATGCAACAGCTTTTTGGAAAACTGCAGAAGCTTCTCTTGAAAGATCCATATTATGCCTCCTCCACTGTCATTCTAAAGGGGAATCCCTCTTTTTTGGCTCTTGAAAGAGCATTGTTGACTCTGGTAACGGCGATATCATAGGGATATCTTCCCACAACCGCCTGACCGTTTTTGTGAACGCCAAGCATTATGGCCTCAGCACTTACGGGATCCTTGTGAAAAATATCCACAAGAACAGAAACGACAAACTCCATAGTGGTGAAATCGTCGTTTAACATGATCACGTTGTACTGCCGTGGTTCCTTTATCCTGCTGAATGTCTTTTCCTTAGTCTGGCTTCCTGTTGCCATGTTTTTTCCTGCCTCCTGTATTAAGACGTATCAGTTAGTGATGATGGCATCCTCCGTGTCCGCAGGACTCTCCCTCTCCGTGCTCGTGGCCATGGTGGTCGCAGTTAGCTTCGCCGCTGGCTTCCAGAGTTCCTGCAATAAGAGCATCCACTGCAGCATCTGTACTTCCGCTAACGCCTGCAAAGAGCCTGATTCCGGCTTCCTGAAGTGCGCGCTGTGCTCCGCCACCGATTCCGCCGCAGATAAGTGTGTCAACCTTGGCGATATTCAGGATTCCTGCAAGAGCTCCGCATCCCTCACCGTTTGTTCCAAGGATCTGAGAGTCCACAACCTTGCCATCTTCTATATCATAAACCTTAAACTCTTCTGTTCTTCCAAAATGCCCGAAAACATTCCCTTTATCATATGTTACCGCTACTCTCATCATCTTGTCTCCTTTTTTCTTCATACTTACTTGTAATTTATTTCTTTCTCTGTCAATTTCGATGTTGCCACCGGCTATGCGAAGTCTCTTTCCCTCAACAATCGCGCTGATCATCTTCTTTCTGGCGCTCTCGTACATGGCTGTCACCGTTGTTCTGGCTACGCCCATCCTCAATGCGCATGCTTCCTGGTTGAGTCCCTCATGATCAAGGAGCCTTATGGTCTCGTATTCATCGAGAGAAAGAACAATGGTCTCAAGTTCTTCAATGTCTGAATCTTCGGGAATAAAGCTGTAATGATCCGGAAAATTCCAGATTTTTCTGCACTTTGTGGCTCTTGGCATAATTTTTCTCCATTAATCTAAATTGACATATGTCAGATTGAATATACAACTCATTCTGACATATGTCAATATTGTCAATTTATCAATACAACTTAGAAATCATTTACGTTGGTGCCCGTAGGGCCTGTTTTGATGAGGCCGTCACAAGCGTGGGAGCTTCGAAGCACTCTATGCCTGCGAGTTCGCCCTTAACATGTCCGTACTTGGAGATCATAATGCCCTTTTTATATGAAACATGCTCAGAAGCTGCCTTCGCCATGCTTTATGATCTTATCCGCATCGCTTCTTAGCTTATGGTTCATTTATTCCCCCAAATCCGCATAACTAATGAGTTCAATATTCGCATCAAACATCTTCTCTGGCAGTACTGCTCTGTAAAAAGACTGATAGGCTTCCCAAATGGCGCTCCGGTCTAAACTGTCATTCCTTCCAAAGCATATTATGATGAAAGGCACGCCAAAGCACCTGACTCTTACCCGCGTATCCACGCAATTGTTCCTTAAATAGAAAGAAACACGCCTCTCCTGAATCTCTTTTTCCTCAGAAGACTCAGCATAGAAGGGGTCTTCCACCTCTATGATCATAATCTCAGCATCGGTGATATATTCACTCAACAGCTTAAGAATAGCGGCTCCTCTGCCCTTGTCTCTTTCTTCCGGATAAACCGCCAGGTAATCGACAAGATATCTTTTCCCCTG